>CALPIT020000111.1 GCA_943323705.2 Streptomyces griseus | reverse complement strand
TTGCCTCCTTGCGAGCTTCGCGTGAAACCCATTCGTGAATTCGTGGTTAAAAAAACTTTGCTTTAACGTTTTGTGGTACTTTGTGCCTTTGAGTCTTTATGGCAAGACATTAGTGAATTCGTGGTTAAAAAAAATGTGTGTTAAGTTTTTGTGGCACTTAGTGCCTTTGAGTCTTTGTGGCTAACATTTTTCTCAACAAATGTTGATAAATATTGTGATGGAATTACAATCCTAAAAGATTAAATTTGGTTAGATCAATTCGGTATTTTCATTTTATCACAAGACCTGCTTCTGTAATTGCAGAAGTACTTAAAACAGAAAACCCTTGACAGAATCCATCATCAACCTCGAAAGCGTAAACCCTATTGAATTTTTTGGCGTCAACAATGGAAAGTTGGACTTGCTAAAAAAGAAATTTCCACTTTTAAAAATCTTAAGTCGTGGCACTCAGATCAAACTAAGTGGAGCCCCTGAACAAATAGATATTGCTAAAGAAAAAATCACATTACTCATCCAGTATCTGCAAAGAAACGGACAAATGAGCGAGAATTACTTTGAGCAGATTCTCGGCGGCGACGATGAGAAAGTTATCGACAATTTTGTAGACAGACATCCAAATGATGTTCTTGTATTTGGACCAAACGGAAAAACAGTAAGAGCACGCACACAGAATCAAAAAAACATGGTGCAAGCCTGTGACAAAAATGATATTCTGTTTGCCATAGGCCCTGCCGGTACTGGTAAAACTTACACTGCTGTTGCTTTAGCTGTAAGAGCATTGAAAAATAAATTGGTAAAAAAAATCATCCTCACTCGCCCTGCTGTTGAAGCCGGAGAATCACTAGGATTTTTACCCGGAGATTTGAAAGAAAAAATTGATCCCTATTTAAGACCTTTATATGATGCGTTGGACGATATGATTCCTGCTGATAAACTCGGTTACTACATGAGCACCCGTACAATCGAAATCGCTCCATTGGCGTATATGCGTGGCCGTACACTCGATAATGCCTTTATCATTTTGGATGAAGCTCAAAATACAAACGACCTTCAAATCAAAATGTTCTTAACCCGTATCGGTCCAAATGCAAAAGCCATTATAACTGGAGATCCTACTCAAATTGATTTGCCTAAAAATCAACAATCAGGTTTGTTCAAAGCAACAAGATTGCTAAAAAACATTGATGGGATTTCTTATATTGAATTGGATGAAGAAGATGTGGTAAGACATCGCCTCGTAAAATCAATCATCAAAGCTTACAACAAAGACGATGAAAGAAACATGAAGGAAAAAGAACAAAAAGAACAAGAGAAAAAATCCTAGTCTTTGATGAAATTAATTTCTATTCATAAAAACAGGTGGCTTTTTTGCTGCCTGTTTTTTTATTTATCCTGCAATCAATCGGAAAAAAAGTTTGAAAATAAATCTAGTGTTGTCTCAAAGCAAATGTTTGCAAAAATAGATTCTTTAAAAAAGTTGATTCATAATGGCGATATCATTACGAGAACAGGTAATGACTTTACCAGTGAAAGTTTGAGACAGATGAACACAAGAGACAAAACATATTCGCATTGCGGAATAGCGTTCTTAGAAAATGATACAACATTTGTGTTTCATGCCATTGGCGGCGATTTTAATCCAAATCAGGCATTGAAAAAGGAAACGTTTGAAACTTTTGTAAATCTCTATGAAAACAGAGGATTTGGGATTTACAGATTTAATTATACTGAAAAAGAAGACAAACAATTGACATGGCTATGTAATGAGCTTTACCGCATCAAATTACCTTTTGACATGGATTTTGATTTAAAATCAGACGATAAAATGTACTGCGCAGAATTTGTTGGAAAGTCTTTAGAATTAGCATCAGACCAAAATTTAAAAATCAACAGAAGCTATATCCAAACCTTCGAATTTATTGGCGTCGACGATATTGTATTGCATAATGAATGTCATAAAATTACTTCCTTGGTATTTAAATAATTTCCTCAACTTTGCCAATATTAAAACTTTTAATTAAAATTATAAAAATGAAAAATTATTTTATTCTGATAATGAGCATTTTCTGTATCAGCATCACAAGTTGCAAAAACGAAACCAATGATCCTCAGGCAACACTTTCTAAATTTTTTGATGCCATGGCAAAAAAAAATATTACAGCAGCCAGAAAATTATGTACCGAAGAAAGCAAGTCTATGCTAGACATGATGGAAATGGGCATGAAAATGGACACCAGCAAAACAGAAACCA
This sequence comes from Streptomyces griseus, assembly GCA_943323705.2. Lineage (GTDB taxonomy): Bacteria > Bacteroidota > Bacteroidia > Chitinophagales > Chitinophagaceae > Ferruginibacter. The sequence continues at coordinate 5,867 of CALPIT020000111.1, read as the reverse complement.
ACAAATACGACAAAAATAAAGTTGAATTTGGTGAAGCAAAAATAGAAGGCGACAAAGCAACCATCAATGTAAAACCAAAAGAAGGTGGCGAATCGCTTAATTTCTATTTGAAAAAAGAAAAAAAAGAATGGAAAGTAGCTTTTGATAAAAACTCAATGATGGAAATGGGCATGGATAAAATGAAAAACGACGGCATTGAAAATGCAGATTCCATTGCTAAATCAATGGACGAAATGAAAGATATGGACATTAACGAAATAAAGAAAATGGACATGGACTCGTTAAGAGAAGGGCTAAGAGAAAGCCTCAAAAAACTAGATTCAGCAAAAAGATTATTGAAAAAATAAAACATGATTAATTCTATACGCATGATCAAAAAAATAAAATACCTTTTATTGCTCACTGTCTTATTTGCTTTTTCTCAATGCCAGTCTGAAAAAAAACAAAGACCAACCAACGCACTTGAAACAGGTCGCACTTTCATTAAAGCCAGTCTTGAAGGTGATTTCGGAACCGCCTCTTCCCTACTAGTTGCGGATACCCAAAACATTCAATTGTTTACAGCATACAAAGAATATTACAACAGAATGACTGATGAAAAAAAGAAGCATTATAAAGCGGCTGATTACATCATCAATAAATTCACAGATCTTAACGATTCCACTACGATTATCAATTATTCTAATGATTATATGAATAAACCGATGGACATCAAAGTGGTAAAAATAAACAACGAATGGAGCGTTGATTTTAAGTACACGTATTCGGGAAATCTTCCAATGAATCCATGATGATTAAAAATTTATTATTAGCTGGCGCAGGTGGGTTTATAGGTTCTGCTTTGAGATATCTTTTATTTCAAACCATAAAGCCTGGACATTTATTCTGGACCACACTTTTGATCAATGTAATTGGCAGTTTGGTTATCGGAATCGTCATCAGCTTAAGCATGAAAGACGCCGAATTCAGCAATACCTGGAAAGTTTTTTTAGCTACAGGAATTTGCGGTGGATTCACTACTTTTTCGGCATTCAGCCTTGAGAATTTGCATCTCTTTCAACAAGGAAAATATGCGCTGTCTTTGATATACATCAGTTCCAGTGTTTTACTTGGGATTTTGGCATGTTTCATTGGTTATAAAATAACAGGATAATTACCATGTCTGTTCAAAATAAAAATAAAATGGAATTGACTACTGCAACAGTGCTGATATTATTGGCCATTGGCTTGTTTTCAGGAATACTTGGAGGAATGGTTGGTATTGGTGGCGGCATTATTATCGTTCCCGCTTTGATTTATTTTCTGGGTTTTTCTCAGCTCAATGCTCAAGGCACTTCCTTGGCATTAATCATGTTTCCTGTTGGTGTATTAGGTGTTGTCAATTATTACAAAAAAGGGCATGTCGATTTCAATATTGTTTTTATTTTGGCAGCAGGCTTTGTTATTGGCAGTTTTTTAGGAAGTAAATTCGCCATGAATATTCCTCAGGTTTTTGTGAAAAAATTCTTTGCCATATTGATGATTGCAATTGCTATCAAAATGCTTTTTCTTGACAAAAAAGATGCAGATAAAGACAAGAATAATCATGCTGGAATGTTGAATAACATTAAGACTGTATAGTTTTTTCAAAAAGCCGGCTGCTCCTTTATGGAAATCAGCAACGGATTCATCTCACTGCAAATTTTTTATCATTGGCAACTGAAAAACATCTTGATAAATCAGACCAGGAACTACTGGAACATTTCTATAGGGATAAGAACAATGAATGGCTAGGCATTTTATTAAGCAGATATACCTTACTCCTCTTTGGACTTTGCATGAAATATCTTAAAAACGAAAATGACGCCAAAGATGCGGTGCAACAAGTTTATATTAAAGTCATTCATGAGCTTACTAAATACAAAGTCACTTATTTTAAAAGTTGGTTGTATATGGTGTGCAAAAACCACTGTTTGATTGAGCTCAGAGGAAGAAAAAAATCACATTACGAAATCAATGATAACTTACTGGCTGCTGATGCAAACGATTTGAACATGCAGCTATTACTTCAGAAAGAACAAACCCTTAATCTGTTAGAAAAATACATCACTACACTCAATGAAGAACAAAAGCAATGTATAACTTTATTCTACTTACAAAAGAAAAGCTACCTTGAAATAACAACTGCTACAGGTTACACATTGATGCAGGTTAAAAGTCATATTCAAAACGGAAAAAGAAATTTGAAAATCATGTTAGAAAAGCATTTGAAGCATGGAGCATAACAAATCAAAAATACCAATTCAGGGAACTGTTGAACAGGAAAAACTGTTACAGTATCTTAATGACCAATTAAGCCATTCAGAAAGCCACCAACTAGAAAGTGATATGGAATCAGACCCATTTATGGCAGAAGCTATGGAAGGGTTAGAGCAGGTTGACAACAACAAAATTCCTGAAGTCATTGACCAACTCAACATCAGCTTAAGAAAAGAAATCAAAGCCAAAAAAAGAAAAAAAAGAAATCAGATTTTTTCCAATCAGCATTGGGTATACTTTGCAGTGATACTGATTTTAATCTTACTCATCATCAGTTATCTTGTCATGAAAAAAATGGGCTGATTCAATTATTTTTTTCTGAAAAACAACCTTACCGGCACACCTTTGAAATCAAAGTTTTCTCTCAGTTTATTCTCTAGATAATTTTTGTAAGGCGTTTTTACATCATCTGGATAATTGCAGAAAAATGCAAAGCTTGGTGTATGTGTAGGCAATTGCGTTACATATTTAATCTTAATAGCATTACCTCTTACAACAGGCGGGTGATATTGCTCAACAGCTTTTAACATCACTTCGTTCAATTTTGAAGTAGCCACTTTCTTCTGTTTGTTTTCATACACTTCAAGAGCCGCTTCAATTGATTTGAAAATTCTTTGCTTCTCTAAAACCGATATGAAAATGATTGGCACATCATTAAATGGCGCTAAGCGTTGTCTTAATTCTTTTTCGTAATCTCTGGCCGTATTGGTTTCTTTTTCTATCAAATCCCATTTGTTAACCAATACCACAATGCCTTTACCTTTTTTTACGGCAAGAGAATATATAGCCAAATCCTGAGCTCCTATTCCTTTGCCTGCATCTAACAACAACAAGCAAATATCCGCTTCATCCATAGCTTTTATAGCTCTGATAACCGAATAAAATTCAAGGTCTTCATGCACCTTGGCTCTTTTTCTTAAACCTGCTGTGTCAATAAGAATGAATTCTTTATTGTATAAATTGTAGTGTGTATGAATGGTGTCTCTTGTCGTGCCGGCGATATCGCTTACGATGGTTCGTTCCTGTCCTATCAATGAATTGAGTAAAGAAGACTTACCTACATTGGGCTGGCCGATGATGGCAAATTTTGGAATCCCCTCATCTGCTACAATAGCATCAGCATCAGGATCCATAGTTGAAATTACAGCATCTAATAACTCTCCTGTTCCGCTTCCGCTGATAGAAGAAAGAAAGAAAATGTTTTCAAAACCCAGACTGTAAAATTCACTGGCTTCCAATAATCTTTCGTGATTGTCAACTTTATTTACGGCCAAATAAACAGGTTTGTGGCTTCTTCTGAGTAAATCTGCCATCGACTCATCAAGATTGGTAATACCAGAAGCAGCATCTACCATAAAAATAATGGCATCGGCTTCACTAATCGCGATATTTACTTGTTTGGCAATTTCTATTTCAAAAATATCTGCACTATCCGCTACGAATCCGCCTGTATCAATGATATTGAAATTTTTTCCGGCCCAATCTGCAACGCCATACTGACGATCTCTGGTAACCCCACTCAAATCATCTACAATAGCTTTTCGCTGTTCGAGCATGCGATTAAAAAATGTACTCTTTCCAACGTTAGGCCTTCCCGTAATGGCAACTGTAAAACTCATTGTAATTAAAAATTAAAAAGTCAAAATTATAAAAGGTTCAAAAGGTTTGATGATAGATAATGGATGCTTGATACTTGATACTTGATTCTTGATACTTGATACTTGATGTTTGATTCTGGATAATCTCCAAACAAAAAAACAAACTCCAAACAAACAACGCCAAACAACAAACCATAAACCACTTCCCCCTTTGGGGGATTGAGGGGGCTTAATATCCATATTCCTTCAAAAAATTCTCATTATCCCTCCATTTCGCTCTTACTTTCACAAATAGTTCAAGAAATACTTTAGCTCCTAAAAACGCTTCGATATCTTTCCTAGCCAATGTGCCTAGTTTTTTTATCATGCTGCCGCCTTCACCGATGATGATGCCTTTTTGGGTTTCACGCTGTACGATAATATCAGCAGTAATTTTAATGAGTGTTGTTTTTTCCTTGAACTCTCTGATTAACACTGCGCTATGATATGGCAATTCCTCTTGAAACAATTCGAATATTTTTTCTCTGATCAACTCACTTACAAAAAACTTAGTCGGCAAATCACTCAAATCATCTCCTTCAAAAAAAGGCTGACCTTCTGGTAAATAAGATAATATTGATGTGATGAGTTCTTTGATACCTGTTTTGTGAAGTGCAGATAAAACAACAATTTCCTTACAATAAGATTTCTGAGAGAAAAATGCTTTGAGTTCGGTTATTGATTTTTCTTTTTTCTCAGCATCAGCCTTATTCAATACAATGATAGCCGGAACTTTCAAATGCAAGGCTTGAAAAATAGTATCTGATTCTTCGGGATTTTCTTTTGAATCTACCATTAACAAAGCCAGGTCGGCATCTTCCAGACTTCCTTTTACAGCCTGCATCATTTTTTCGTGCAGTTTGTATTTAGGTTCAATGATGCCAGGAGTATCTGAAAAGATAATTTGATAATCCTTTTCATTTAGTATTGCCTTTATTCTGTGGCGTGTAGTTTGTACCTTATGAGATACAATTGCCATCTTCTCTCCCATGATGGCATTAAGCAATGTGCTTTTACCTGCATTGGGTTTTCCAAATATATTTACAAATCCTGCTTTCATCTTTAATGTGCAAAGCTATCTTAAATTTAATGGTTTTCAGCATTCATTTTACCAAATACAGGATTATATCAAATAAAAATGCCGACACTTAGGTCGGCATTTTTAGAAATATATAAAGAGGAATTACAATTTAGTGTAAGTCGTTTTTAATGTATAGTTGTAAGTCACTCCACCTTGTGTAAGAGTAGAAGAGTAATTTAGAATCATTTTAGAAGAGCTAAAAAATACTATTGGGAAAGGATTTTGAGTATCGCCATCCCAAATAAACTTATTAGCAGAAATTGCCCAAGTTCCTGAAGTTGATCCATCAGGAGAACAAACCGTTCCAGCATCAGCTAAATTGTAAGTATTATTTGCATTAAATGTATAAACGTCATCTATTTCACAAACTTGGTAAAATGCTGTATCATTTAGAATATCAAAAGTTTGATTTACTTGAGCTACATAAACACTATCAGCTGTTACTTTCCAAGAACCAGTACTGATTGAAGAGTAATCACAAGCTCTTGTCAAACTGTCAGCAGGAGCTGTTGCAGTACCACCACTTACCGTGTAAGTTCTTGTTTGAACGCCATTAGTACAAGATGACCATGCACTGTAGGTTATAACTGGGGCAGCAGGAGCTGGAGTATCTTTTTTACAGCTGAAGATAATAACAGAAAGGATAAATAGCAATCCAAAAATCTTTTTCATTGTTTATTTTTTTAGAGCCGCTAAATTAAGACATTAATGTAAATAAAGAAAAATGTTTTGTTTTTTTTACAGAATAGAGCTCCACGATTGCTCTCGACGTCAATCTTGTAGGATAAAACGATTTAATATAATCAGTGCGAGAAACAGAGTGAGAGTGAAGAAAAAAGTCAGAACTCGAT
>CALPIT020000110.1 GCA_943323705.2 Streptomyces griseus | reverse complement strand
TGTTTGTAAGTAGGTTGGTACAAGATCCTAGATATAGTTTTATTTATTATTTAGGGGATGGAAATAATTTTTGGAAATCCACAAACAGTGGTGCCAGTTATATTTCATTAAAAGATTTTGGCAGCAAGGTCTGGCGTTTTGATATTTCCAGAAGCGACCCCAATGTGATTTATGTTTGCACGCAATCCAATGGTATTCAAAAAACAATTGATGGTGGACAAACCTGGACTCAGTTGAATTTACCTTCCGGTGTTAATTATGCATATTACAATACAGATATTTCAATTAGTCATGCAAATTCGAATGAAGTTTTGTTTTGTATGAGAACGGCCAATGCGTTTAATAAGGTTTTTAAAACTGTGGATGGTGGGGTTACATGGACAAACATTACCGGCAATACATTATTTAATAAAGAAGTCTCTTATATTTTATACCATGGAAATAATGGGTTGATGTTTGCCGTAACTCAATTAGTGCCCTGTGAAGTTTATTACAGAGACAACAGCATGACGGATTGGGCTTTATTTACAAACGGACTTCCGAAAAATCTTCAAGTTTGGGGTGGAGGTGCTTGCCTCTTTTTTCGCGACAATAAATTAAGATTGGCTACAACCCGTGGCATATGGGAAAGCACAATCGACGCAACTGTGAAGCCTGATGCACAACCCATGGCTGATAAAAATGCTATTTTCTGTAGCAGAGATACTGTTAATTTCTTTGATTATTCTGTGTTGAATTATGCAGGTGCAACATGGCATTGGACTTTTCCAGGTGCAAGCTATCTAAGTGATGCTGCTTCTAAATCCCCAAAGGTTTTATATAATACTATAGGAAGCTATTCAGTAACACTGCAAGTAACCGATGCACTTGGAAATACACATTCAAAAACAGTGAACAACATGATCACATTTGTGAGTGATAATTGCAGCGTGGATTCTGTGGCCGGAAAAAGTTTAGTGATGAAAGCAGAGAATACACCCGTTTCAATTGGAACCGCATCAATAAATAGCAATTCGTTTTCATTAAGCTGCTGGGTCAAGCCTGATGGAAATCAAATTTCATTTGCACAGCTCATTTCACATGATCCTTATCCTGGAAGTTCTTATGGCTTTGGACTTGGCTTCGCATTTGAAGGATATACGCCCAATCTGAAACTGTGTTATACCGATAATATCGTTGGTTATGGTAATGCAAGTTCATTACTCGCGGTTAGTCAGAAATGGAATTTTGTGGTACTCACTTATACACCAACAGGAGTGTATATTTATTTAAATGGCAGAAAACAGCAGGTTAATGCGGGTACAATGCCAGCAATCAATTTATCACAATCTCCATTTTTCATCAACAGGGATATTCACAATCAGGGCGGTTATTACAAAGGCGAAATTGATGAAGTGAAAATTTACAATTATGCATTGACGGAAGCTGAGGTAAGAGAGAAAATGCACTTGGTACAAAACAACCCATTAACTGAAAACGGTTTGTTGAAATACTGCCAGTTTAATCAGTATGATGAAGCTTCCAGTATTTCTTATGAACTCATTGATAAAACCAGATTAAACATTCCTGATATCAGTTACATGAATTTTAACAGTGAAACACCTGTTGGTCCCGGTAATGTAAATACGCTTTCAAATGTAAATAGTGGCGGACAAAAAGACTTTTCAGGATTGGGAATGAAATTATTCATGAAACAAAGCGGTTCTTATCCAAATGGGGATCTCGTTGGATTTAGATTGCATGTGCCGCCTTATACGAAGCCCGACACAAGGGAATTATCTCCAGATAGCAGCTGGTTTATCATTAACAATTATGGCGCCAATAGTTCATTTTCTATGCTAGACAGTATCCGTTTTGAAAATCTGAAACTGTTGCCAAATAATGCATCTGCCAATAATATTGTATTATTCAAACGAAACGCCATCGATCATGGTGCTACATGGGGAATAGAAATAGATTCGGCAGACATCAAAACTGCAGGCATTAACAATGGTTTATATAATCTAACCTACAGCACAGGAAATCGCATAACATCCTTTGGGCAATTCTGTATGGCTTATGACAGTACCAATCAATCCAACAATAATACAGATACTTCACATACCAACCCTGGCATCATCACGCCAATTACATCACTCAATGTAAATGTATATCCCAATCCTTCATCTGCTCAGGTGAATATTGAGTTTAATCTTGCTCAAACTCAAAAACTAAGTATTGCTATTTACAATGAACTTGGTCAATTGGTAAGAAAAGTTGCAGATGGAATTCCAGTTTCTGCCGGACAATACCGTGCTATTTGGGATGGAAACAATGCCACAGGATCAAAAGTTTCTTCAGGTATTTATTTGTTTGCGATACATGGAGAAAAAGGATTGATTAAGAGTGGGAAGATATTAGTGGGGAGGTAGTGATGGGGTAGGAGATTTGATAATTTGGTGATGAGGTTTTCAGTATTCATTTAATCACCGAATTAGGTTTTGAAATAGCATTTTTTGATAGCCCACCGTTTCAACGGTGGGCGAGTTAAAAAAGACATTTCAATTATTTGATTTTTTGATCATTAAATAAGTATGTCATCATATAATTGGTTTTAGGCAAGAATAAAATCCCACAATTTGAGATATTTTTAAGTGATCCTAAAGGGCTAGACTTCGAACTTTTGAGAGGATATGTGGAGAGCTTGGTAAATCTTTAGCCAATACACACCAATTAACTCACCCTTATATAGTCTATTTATAAAAATGTGTTATGTTTGAATTGGGTAGGCGATATATCGCAAATAAGAGCTTTCTGTCATCATAAAAAACAGCTAAAACCTAAAATGAAAATACTAATAATCATACTTGTAATAATCCTAATCGCTTTTACATTCCTCCAGCTTTATTTAATAAATGGACAAAGAAATATTGAAAGATACCCTTACATCGTCAATAAAAAATATAAGACATTTGAAATAAGAAGTTATGAAGCTACTTTATTTACCTCGGTCAAACTTTCTACAAAAGGGTATAGAAATTCTTCAAGTAAAGGTTTCTCAATCCTAGCTGGATATATTTTTGGAAATAACGAAAGGAATGAAAAAATAGCTATGACTTCCCCGGTCTCCATGTCATTAGAAGATTCCATGACGATGATGTTTATGGTGCCTAAGAAATATAATAAGGACCTGCTTCCTAAACCTAATCAATCAGGAATAGAATTTAAGGAAGAACCTGCAAAAAGTATTGCTGCGATAAGTTTTAGCGGTTGGGCTAATGATGCTAAAATAGAAAAGTACAAACAGCATTTAAAAGCTGCTTTAGATGCTGAAGGAATAAAGTATTCTAATCGATTTTATTTTTTAGGTTATAATGCGCCTTTTGAAGTATTTAATAGAAAAAATGAAGTTATAGTTGAATTGCAATAAAAAATACAGTGCCAAGACAAAACCTTTATCGCCCTTTAAGTGTTGAGCATATATTATGATTCAAGCCTATAATTTTTTAGCCAGCTGGCAGTTGTTTCCCGAAAAGGGAGTTTATCAAAGTGGAGATCGTCCAAAAAGTGGTTTCTACAAAATCGAGTCCAACGAGGCCAAGGATGCCATCAACATCAGCCACAATTGGGTAACTCTTGAAAATGATGCATTTACCGCACAATACAGCATCAAGGCTGACGGCCTCTTGCATCCCTTCGAAAACAAGGAACTGGCAGACCAGTCGATGGTTACCTTCACCGACACCATCAACTTTGACATACATTTTTACCGTGCTGGACAAGTGGTGTTGCATGTGATGCACCATATCTTGCCGAACGGATATTTGAAGATCACCCAACTGGGCAGCAAGGACAACGCAGATTTTAGCAATACAGAGATCTACCACAAGCAGATGAGCGTGCTCCCTTATTCTTCTTCGGTAAGTGGGGTCGTGATAAAGCCCACGCAGGAGGGCGTAATCAAGCACAAGGCCCTAACGGCTATGGAAGAGCAAACCAACATGCAGCTGAATCAAATCAGAAAGCAAATAGAGCTGCTTGCCATGCAGGCGCAGGAAATACAAAAGAGGAAGGAACTTTCTATGATGGTCTATGCCGCCAAGCTTTCCTTTACACCAATTATTGGCCAAACCTATTTCCTATACTCTAAGCAGGACGACAGTTTTATGCTGTCCATGATATCGCCCGCGGAATGGGGTGGAAACGGCCCCTTCAAGTCGTTCGAAGGTGCGGTTCGACTGCTGGCCGACCATACCTGGATGGAGATGTAAAAGCAACTAGAAATCAATCGAATTGGAAATTAAAGCCATAGAGCAGGAATTAAGCAATCCTAACGGGAAAACGTGATCGAAGATTTTGAGAATAGAAATTGAGTTGAAAAGTCTTTTGCCTTCGTTGGTGTTATCACCAACGATTGGCAAAATGAATAATGAAACAGATATTCAAAAAATCAAACTGTTGAAAGTTACTTTTACATTTCTCTGTTCATTATTCATTATTTACATTTCTAGTGGAGCTGGCGGGAATCGAACCCGCGTCCAAACATATTCGCCATAAGCTTTCTACATGTTTATTTATGCATTTTTTGTCGGGGAAAAGCAGGAGCATAACAAACCAATTTTTCCCTTAGGAGAATAATCTTAAGTCATCGTCACACCATTCGATAACAGCAACCTGTGTTTGTTTTGAGTCGGCGGCGGAACTTGGTAACAGATCAACCTGTTCGGCGGCCCTAATGGATGCAAGTCTATCGACTAAGCAGCCATGGCATACGTAGTATTGCCATTTGAAGTTTGAATATTCAGATTTAAGTGCTAATTATCCAACGCACTACATGCTTACACTTACAAAGATCTATGCTGTCAAAACCGGTCAGCCCCTGAGCTTTCGCTTGAGCAAAGGTAGAGTTTTAAAAGGTTAATTTGGTTTAAAAGTTTAAATCGCTGCGCTGGTTTAACGGTTTAAAACGCTGTGCTGGTTTAATGGTTTAAAACGCTGTGCTGGTTTAATGGTTTAAGTCGCTACGCTGGTTTAACGGTGTAACGGTTTGGTCTTTTCAACCAGCGCAGCGTCTTAAACCAGCGCAGCGTCTTAAACCAGCGCAGCGATTTCAACCAGCGCAGCGATTTCAACCAGCGCAGCGTCTTAAACCAGCGTAGCGTCTTAAACCAGCGAAGCGATTTAAACCAGCATAGCGACTTAATCCTCTTGAACTTTGATTATATTTGCGCCCTCATTATGAAGTATATCAACGAAATCAACAAGCGCAAGACTTTTGCTATTATTTCTCATCCGGATGCGGGTAAAACAACACTTACAGAGAAGTTTCTGTTATTTGGCGGTGCCATCCAAACTGCAGGTGCCGTAAAAAGCAATAAAATAAAAAAACATGCGACTTCCGATTTTATGGAAATCGAACGCCAAAGAGGTATCAGTGTGGCAACGAGTGTAATGACTTTCGAATATCAGGGTTTTCTGATTAATCTTTTGGATACACCCGGTCACAAGGATTTTGCTGAGGATACGTATCGTACTTTGACAGCTGTGGATAGTGTGGTATTGGTAATTGATAGCGTAAACGGGGTGGAAGATCAAACCCGTAGATTAATGGAAGTTATCGCCATGAGAAAAACTCCAGTGATTGTTTTTATCAATAAAATGGATCGGGATGGTAAAAATCGTTTCGACTTGCTTGAGGAAATTGAAAAGGAATTGAAGATTAATTTACACCCTATGACCATCCCCATCAACAGCGGAAAGGACTTTAAAGGGGTGTATGATTTGCATGAGAAGAGTCTGGTTTTATTTGCAGCTGGTACAAAAGCAAATGGCGAAGAAGTGATGAAAATAAATGACTTAAGCGACCCTATATTAAATTCAAAAATAGGTGAAAAAGATGCCAATGTGTTGAGAGAAGATGTGGAATTGGTGGATGGTGTTTATGGTGAGTTGAATCTTGAGGATTACCTTTCCGGCGAAACCGCTCCTGTGTTTTTTGGTTCAGCTGTAAACAATTTTGGCGTTAAAGAAATGCTGGATACTTTTATCAGGATTGCTCCAACACCTCGCCCTCGTCACACCACAACTAGAGATGTATTGCCTCAAGAAGACAAATTCAGCGGTTTTATCTTTAAAATACATGCCAATTTAGATCCAAAGCATCGTGATAGAATCGCTTTCTTAAGAGTTTGCAGTGGGAAATTTGCACGAAATACTTTTTACAACCACGTTCGTATGGAAAAAGACGTGCGTTTCAGCAATCCATATAGTTTCTTAGCTCGACAAAAAGACGTAATTGAAGAGGCGTTTCCAGGTGATGTGGTAGGTTTATTTGATACCGGAAACTTCAAAATAGGTGACACATTGAATGAAGGTGAAAAGTTTTATTTCACTGGGATTCCAAGTTTTTCACCTGAAATATTTAAAGAGGTGGCAAATAAAGATCCAATGAAAACCAAACAGTTGGAAAAAGGTTTGTTACAATTAACTGATGAGGGTGTGGCGCAATTGTTTACCCAATTTGGTGGAAATAAGAAAATCATTGGCTGTGTGGGTGAACTTCAGTTTGAAGTAATCCAATATCGTCTCTTACAAGAATACGGAGCCTCAGTTCAAATGAACCATCTGCCTTTTTTTAAAGCTTGTTGGCTTACTTCAAAAGATCCCAAGAAATTAGATGATTTTGTAAAATACAAGCAAGCAAATATTGCAGAAGATAAAGACGGACATGTCGTTTACCTGGCTCAAAGTGAGTGGTTTTTAAATACTGAGATATCGAATAATCCGGATATTGAATTTCATTTTACGTCGGAGATACACAAGTAAGTTGCAGCTGGATAGGCTAGATATAGCTAAATAGGCTGGATGAAGCTAGGTAATCTAGATTGGCTAGATAGGCTAGAAAAGAGTATAATAGCTCATAACAAATTTGTGAATCTTTGAGCCTTTGTGCCTTAGTGGCAAAGCAATTACATTCCAACATAATTATGTGGTGTAATTCTCTTCAGTTCATCTTTAATAACCTTCGAAACTTTTAATTTTGAAATAAACTGCTGAATTGCCTTTTTATCAATAACGGCGCCTCTTGTCAATTCTTTCAAAGCCTCATAAGGCGCAGGATAATTTTCCCTTCTTAATACGGTTTGAATGGCTTCGGCTACCACAGCCCAATTGGCTTCTAAATCGGCTTTTAATTTAGGTTCGTTGAGTATCAGTTTACCCAGTCCTTTTTCAATGGATTTGATAGCGATAATGGTATGTGCCATGGGTACGCCGATGTTTCTTAAAACCGTACTGTCTGTTAAGTCTCTTTGTAGCCTGGAAATAGGAAGCTTAGATGATAAATGCTCCAGATTCGCATTGGCAATACCCAAATTTCCTTCTGCATTTTCAAAATCAATCGGGTTTACTTTATGCGGCATGGCGCTGCTGCCAACTTCGCCTTTCTTGGTTTTTTGTTTGAAATAATCAACACTCACGTAACTCCATACATCTCTTGATAAGTCAATTAATATCGTGTTGATACGTTTTATCGCATCGAAATGGGCAGCCAACGTATCGTAATGTTCAATCTGTGTCGTGTATTCCTGTCTTTGCAATCCAAGTCTATCTTCCAATAATTCATCGGCGAATTTCAACCAGTTGTATTTTGGATAAGCCACATGGTGTGCATTGAAATTGCCAGTAGCCCCGCCAAACTTTCCTGTAAAAGGAATATAGCTGAATAGCTGGATCTGATTTTCTAATCGCTCCACAAATACCATCAACTCTTTCCCCAAACGGGTAGGAGATGCGGCTTGTCCGTGTGTACGTGCCAGCATGGGAACGTTCGCCCATTCTTTTGCCAATTTGAAAAGATGTTGTTGCAAATTCAAAATTGCAGGTAAATAATCCAGTTCAATCGCCTCTTTCCACGACATCGGAATGGCGGTATTATTGATATCCTGAGATGTCAATCCAAAATGAACCCATTCTTTCAAATGGTCTATTTTCAGCGTTTCCAGCTTGGATTTTAAGAAATATTCAACGGCTTTCACGTCGTGATTGGTAACTCTCTCGGTGTCTTTTATCCATTGCGCATCTTCTTCTGAAAATTCATCAGCAATTAGTTTCAGCTTTTCTTTTTGCTTTGAATCGAGTTTGAAAAACT
>CALPIT020000109.1 GCA_943323705.2 Streptomyces griseus | reverse complement strand
TTAAACTGCTTCGCTTAACAGAAATATTTGTTGTATTGAATATCCAAGGCAATGAAGTGCTTGAGGTGTCAATATTGTTTGCTGCTGATTTGTGATTGAATACGATATCAGCACTATCAATAAGTAAAGATTTGTTTTTTATCAACTGCTTGTTCAAGTTAACATAAAAATAATTTGCTTCAAGTTGTTGTGATTGATCAGAAAAAAATATTTCATTTTCGCTATCGTTGAAAATGAAAGTTGAATTTTTCAAATTGGTGCGTTGAACAGTTATGATTGGAAGTATGGTTTCAACTTTAGGAATGACTTGTTGTACAATATTTCCTTTATACAATTGCATATTAATGCTGATGCCTTCACCATCAATGTTCTTTACATCATAAATAGACTTTTCCAGGTCAATGGTATTGAAGTGGATTGAGCTCTTTGAAACAGCAGCAATAAGTTCGGTGCCACCATAAACATCTTTATAATTGATTTTGATTTTATTCAGGTCTGCATTTTTGATAGCAATTTTAAGTGGAGAAGATTCATTGGTATTTGTAGATTTACTGTTATCATTACTGGTAAATGCATCGATTATAAACTGGTAATTAAAATCTGCATGTTGTTTTGTAGAGTACAAATTTGCATAAATATCAGAGAGAGAAATTTTACTAATATTGACTTCTCCATTTAGTAAATTCATCATCTTGACTTTTACATCAATTTTTCCTGCATACAATAAAGTGTCTTTATTTTTATCTTCAATGTAAAGCTGTTTCAATTCAATTCCATTGGGAAGATCATAATCTAATTTACCGATAGTGACTTTTGTATTTAGTTTTTGCTGAAGGTATAGCTGTGCTTGATTTTTGAAAAAGTTTTTACCATTATCAGTATTAAGATAAATCCACAAAGAGATGATTATTCCTCCAAGGGCAAGTAGGATGAACAACAGAATTTTCGCAGTTCTTTTCAATATCAATTTCCCATTACTCATTTATGTAAATAGCATCATGCAATCAGTTTGTATAACGGAAATTATTTCGCTTTAAATTTTTCAATTGCTTTTCTAGAAAAATCGCTAAGGATCAGTCTGCCACTAATAGCAGCTCTTTCACTTAGTAATGTATCCCAGTGCTCTGTGCCTTTCCAAAAAACTCTTTTCAAATCCATCATGGCTTCAGGATTAGATTGCGAAAGTGTTTTGGCTAATTTCAAAACAGCTTCATCTACTTTTTCGATGGATGAATGCAATTCGGCAAACAAACCGTTTGAATAAGCCCATTGTGAGTTTCTCCAAGATGTAGCATCAATGGAAAGAGATGAAAACGCACTAGTGCCCATTTTTCTTTCAACGGCTGGTCCCACCACAAATGGACCAATGCCTACCGCCAGTTCGCTGAGTTTGATATCAGCAGTATCTAATGCGATGGAATAATCAGCCGCTGCAGCCAATCCTACGCCACCACCAACACATTTACCTTGTATGCGTGCAATTACAAATTTGGAAGATACTCTTATAGCATTGATAACTTTAGCAAACCCGCTGAAAAAGGTAAGTCCTTCTTCAGTAGAATTGATTTGTAGCAATTCATCAAATGAGGCACCTGCACAAAAAGCTTTTTCTCCTGCACTTTTCAAAATGATAACGGCTGATTCTTTATTGCTATCTGCCAGATGAATTTCATCAGCTAATTGATTAAGAATTTTTCCAGGCAATGAGTTGCTTTGAGGATGAAAAAATTCAATAGTTGTGATTTGATTTTCAGTAGAAGAAACCACATAAGCTTCTTTAGTTGATTCACTCATACAATTAAATTTTATGTTTCATTTGTACCATGGTTAAAATAGTAGCAATGCCCACCAATTCATCAGTTTCGTCAAACATTTCTACCAGCCATTTTACAATGCCTTTTGGAATGTCGGCACCTTTTAACATAGGCACTTCAGGATTTATTTCTTTCAATTCTTGTGCAGTTTTTTCTTTACAAGTAAATCTGATGTAAAGCGAATGACCTGCATACATGGGCTTGGTAAATCTTAATTCATCAATGCCATAATTCAAGAGTACGGGATTTTTATCATAACTGTCGACAAACAATCCTGCAGCTGCACTCATAATAAAATAGCCGTGAGCTACTTGCTCTTCAAACATAGTTCCATTGAAATCGGTTTTTATCATATGAGCATAAAAATGATCGCCACTCAAATCTGCAAATTTGGTGATGTCTTCTGAAGTGATTACTCTTTTCTCTGTTACAATCTGATCCCCGATATTTAACTCTTCAAAATATTTTTTGAAAGGGTGAATATCTGTTGTATTGCCTTTGGCATTAGGCTGGAAAACATTGCTAATGGCGGTGATCATAGATGGAGAACCTTGGATGGCCGTGCGTTGTAGATAATGTCTAATGCCTCTCAATCCACCCATTTCTTCGCCGCCTCCTGCTCTGCCCGGGCCGCCATGAACCAATAACGGTAATGGTGAGCCGTGACCTGTGCTTTCTTTCGCACATTCATTATTGAGGACCAAAATTCTTCCGTGATAACTGGCTGCGCCTAGCACGTATGCTTTTGCGTTAGCGCTGCTGTTCGTTATAATAGATGAACATAAACTGCCTTTTCCTTTTTTACTCAATTCAATAGCTTCATCCATTGTGTTATATGGCATGATGGTACTTACCGGCCCGAATGCTTCTATATTGTGCGGCTCATCAGATGAAAACGGTGTTTTATTCAGCAATAACATTGGACTTATGAATGCGCCAATATGTTCATCGGCATCAACAACAGAAACGCTATCCATGGAACCGTATATTATTTCAGAGGAAGCCAATAATTTCTGAACTTGAGCTTTCACTTCATTAAGCTGATCTTTTCCTGCCATTGAACCCATTCTCACTTTATCATTTAATGGATTGCCGATGATGGTTTTATCTAATTCTATTTTCAAAGCTTTCCACACATCTTCCATTTTGTTTTCCGGAACAAAGATTCTGCGAACAGCTGTACATTTTTGTCCGGCTTTAACGATCATTTCTTTTTTCACTTCTTTGATGAACAAGTCCCATTCTGGTTGACCCGGAACTACATCATCACCCAATACCATACAATTCAATGAATCAGCTTCCATATTAAATGGAACGCTTTCTGAAAGAATGGTGGGATGTGATTTCAACATCAATCCTGTATGTGCAGAACCAGTGAAAGTCACCACATCCTGCGACATCACATGATTCAATAAATCGCCTGCGCTTCCGCAAATCAATTGTAATGCACCTTGAGGTAATATTCCAGATGCGATAATTTCTTTCACAACAGCTTCAGTAAGATAGGAAGTTACTGTAGCAGGTTTTACAATTGCGGGTACGCCTGCCAGTAAGTTTACGGCAATTTTTTCGAGCATGCCCCATATCGGGAAGTTGTATGCATTGATGTGAATCGCAACACCTTCTTTAGGCACCAAAATATGATGGCCCATGAAAGTGTTTTGTTTGCCCAGATTGATTGGGTCGCCATCCAAAGTGAACGTTTCATCAGGTAATTTTCTGCGAAGTGAAGCATTTGAAAATAAATTTCCTATTCCGCCTTCAATATCAATCCAGCTGTCGATTTTAGTAGCGCCTGTTTGATAACTAATTTTATAAAAAATATCTTTTTTCTCGAGTAGGTAAAGAGCAAGAGCACGAAGCATTCTTCCTCTTTCTTGGAATGTCATTTTTCGTAGTGCAGGATTACCTATGGTTCTTGCATAATTTACAGCAGCAGCAAAATCAATACCTTTTGTAGTTGCAGCTGCGATTGGTTCTCCGGTAACAGCATTGAATAATAATTGTCCATCACCATCGCCGTCTATCCATTTTCCGGATATAAAATTTCCCAGTTTTATCATAAAAACAATTTATTATTTGGAATTTCTGAAGCAGATTCAATTCAAATCATCATGATTGTTATGAACTTCAAAATTCAGTGCAGCAAGATAAAAACTAATTCAGGAAAACCTTCAATTATTAGGGATTAATTCAAACTGGCGAAGATGATGTGAAATATGTTTGAAATGCAGCATGAGCCATTCTTCATAATTGAGCCAGCCAAATGCAGGATGTAAGGTTTTTTTATCAGGATTTTTAGCAAAAAAAGCAAAGAAATCGGCTACAGAGATTTGAAGTTGATGTATTGCAGTTTCAAGTGAATCCAATTTTATCGGCAAGGGGTTTTCTCCCAAAACAGTAGCAGGTGCTTTAGTATTTTCTCTGAAAGGTTTTTCACTCATCAGAAAAGCTTTGTATTTTGGTAAATCTTCTTCTGGGACGGCAAGAGGAAAATGAATTTTCTCAACAGAAAGATCAATAAAATCTGAGAGATGTTCTACCATTTGCTGTGCATTCATCTTGCCCCATTTGGGCATCGCATCAGCATGAAGTTGTTGTAAAGAAATAAATAAATCAGATGAAATGAATGCAGATTTGTTCATTGAATAAGAAATCTATTTTAACATCAGATTCTGCTGTCTATTTCACTGCTTAGGCTATTGAAGATATCGTCGATAGAACCTTCGCCTTTAATCATGGTTACTTTGTCGAACTGTTTGTAATAATCAGCAACAGCGGTAGTTTTTTTATGGTATTCTGTAATTCTGGCTCTGATGACACTTTCGTTGGTGTCGTCGCTTCGGCCACTGGTTTCGCCTCTCTTCATCAATCTTTTCACTAATTCTTCTTCACCTACTTCTAGTGCTAGCATGACAACGATAGAAGTTTTTTTCAATTCAAGCAATTTATCCAAAGCTTCTGCCTGAGCCGCTGTACGAGGGAAACCATCAAATAAAAATCCTTTTACAGATTCGTTGTTGTCAATAGCAGAACTAATCATGCCGATTACCACTTCATCCGGAACCAATTCTCCTTTATCCATTACTTTTTTGGCTTCAATACCCAATGCGGTTTGCTGTGCAATTTCTGAACGCAGTAAATCACCTGTGCTCAAGTGCTTCAAGCCATATTTTGCAATCAGCTTTTCGCTTTGCGTACCTTTCCCACTACCTGGAGGACCAAAAAGTATTAAATTAAACATATTGAATATAAAATCTATCGTGTGAATTGCCACTCATTAATCGCTGAAACACATCAGGTTCTAAAAGCAAGCCCAATAGAAAAAATTGGCAAGACTTGATTTATGTTGCAAATATAAAAGATTCATTGCTTATTTTCTTGCTTTCAAGCTATTTTTATTCAAATTCCACATTATTTTTATTAAAATCAACGATTGTTTAGAAATGGTTTAAAATCGATTTTATATCGGTTAACATTTTGAAAAAGCAAAAAACTTCCATTTTCATCTATTTCAATCATTCTTTTGTTTTGTATTCAGGCGGCTTAAAGTTACTTTTGCTCTTTTTATGAGAGATAATAAAAGTACAATGGCCAATCCCAAATTTAGTCAACTTGCAGAAACTTTAATCGGATCAGAAATCGTTCGCTTAGGCGCTATGATTAAAGAAAAAATAAAAGAAGGTAACCATATTTATAATTATACGATTGGGGATTTTGATTCTACACAATTTCCCATTCCGGGATTATTAAAAGAGGAAATCATCAATGCCTATAACGAAGGTTTTACTACTTATCCAGCTGCAGAAGGTGAACTGGATTTAAGAAAAGCAGTTTCTTCTTTTATCGAAAGAAAGCAAGGATTACAATATTCAACTAATGAAATATTGATTTCCAATGGTGGCCGCCCTTTAATTTATTCTATTTTTAGAAGTATTGTTGATAAGGGAGACAAAGTGATTTATCCTGTTCCGAGTTGGAACAATAATCATTATGCTCATTTTACAGAGGCAGAACATATCAGAATTGAAACCAAGCCAGAACATGAGTTTATGCCATTTGCCAATCAGATTGCACCTCATATCAAAGGAGCCAGCTTGATTGCGTTATGTTCGCCTTTAAATCCTACCGGAACTGTTTTTGCTAAAGAAGATTTGGAAGCCATTTGTGATTTGGTAATCGCAGAAAACAATAGCAGGGCAGAGGGAGAGAAGAAATTATATGTAATGTATGATCAAATTTACTGCACGCTAACATTTGGGCATACCATACATCATGATCCAGTATCGTTGCGTCCTGAAATGAAAAAATACACTGTGTTTGTGGATGGCATCAGCAAAGCATTTGCCTCAACCGGAGTAAGAGTGGGTTGGTCGATGGGACCCGAAGCGCTGATTTCAAAAATGAAAGCCATCAACAGTCACGTGGGTTCATGGGCGCCACTTGCCGAACAAAAAGCTACTGCTCGTTTTTTAAACAATGAAAATGCTGTGGATGAGTTTCTTACTTATTTTAAAGGAGAAGTTAGCTACAGACTTACAAACTTATACAAAGGATTTAAGCAACTTCAATCAGAAGGATTTGCAGTTGATGCGATAGAGCCTGAAGCTGCCATTTATCTTACTGTGAAAATTGATTTGAAAGGCAAAACAACTCCTGAAGGTTTGATGATTGATAAACAAGAACAGGTAACCGAATATGTTTTAAATAAAGCCAAACTAGCCTTGGTACCTTTTGGTTATTTTGGTGCGGATAAAGAAAGCTGCTGGTATAGAATCAGCGTAGGTTGTTGCAAAAAAGAAGAAATTGTAGATGTGATTTCAAATTTGAGAGAAGCGCTGAAACAATTGGCTTAATATCAGTTGAGGTTGTTTAAAAAAACAAAAGGTTTGTCTTTCTTTCCTCTGATCAATTTCTTGATTTGAAAAATGTTCTTATGAATTTTGTATTTGTTGAGGTCAATCAGCTCGTGTGCTGACACGAAATTGTCGAGTCTTTCAACTCTAAATAACAATTCATGGAGCCAGTCAATCTCATTTTCGATTGTCTGTGGGCTCATGATTTCTTGCTTTAATAAAACGAGCAAATCTCTGTTAGATTTATTCATTTTTTTGAGTTTTATTACTTGTATCCTACCAATCCACGTTCATTTGGACAGCCACAAAAAACTTTTTTTGAAGCACATCCAACACTGAAAATAGAAATGGCGATCAACAGGATTGTTATTAATTTTATTTGAGACTTCATAATCTTAAGGTTACAAATTAAACTATTTTCGATTAAAAATATTGTTTTCTTTTGAAAATAATGGAACAAAAGAGAAAATTTTGAAAAAAATAAGCATTTTTTTAGCACCTCTTGATTGGGGATTAGGTCATGCCACTCGTTGTATTCCCCTTATCAGAGAACTGCAACAAAATAATTTTGAAGTTATTATAGGTGCTACAGGCAAAATTGCTCATTTACTTCAAAAAGAATATCCGGAAATACTGATTGTTCCGTTTTCAGGATATGGAATTCAATACTCTAAAAGCAGTCGTTTTTTTCTGTTTTCCATGTTTCTTCAGTTGCCTAAAATGCTGCTTTCAGCATGGAAAGAAAACCAACAACTAAAAAAAATTGTTATTGATTATCAGATAGATGCCATTATTAGTGATAACAGACTAGGGTGTTTTCATAACAAACTACCATCGGTTTTTATAACCCATCAACTGCAAATTCTTACCGGGTATAAATTTCTAGACAGGCTGGCCATGAAAGCCAATTATTATTTTATCAACCAATTCTCTGAATGCTGGGTGCCAGATACAGCTGGCGATTTGAATATGGCAGGTTTGTTATCGCATCCTAAAAAAATGCCAAAAGTCCCTGTAAAATATATAGGCCCATTATCAAGATTCAATTTTCAAAACTCTACTATAAAATTTCCATTAACAATTTTGATTTCAGGTCCAGAGCCACAGCGAACCATTTTTGAAAAACTGATAGTGAAGCAATCCGAAGTTTTTGATATGGCTGTATTTATCATTAGAGGATTACCCGAGAGTGATACTGCTTTAACAACATCTAATAAGAAACTTGAATACAAAAACCATTTACCTGCAGAAGCGTTATCATTGATTTTACAACAATCAGAAATGATAATTGCCAGATCAGGATATTCAACCGTGATGGATTTGATGGCTTTGCAAAAGAAAGCGATTTTAATTCCTACACCCGGACAAACAGAACAGGAATATCTTGCAAAAAAATTATTAGAAGAACAGTTATTCTTTACCGTTAGTCAGCGTGAGTTTAATTTGAAAAAAAATGTAGAAGAGTTTATTTCATTACAATTTCGAAATG
>CALPIT020000108.1 GCA_943323705.2 Streptomyces griseus | reverse complement strand
CTATCGTTCAGAATAGTGGTGCCCCAGGTGGTACAGGTGGTACAAGAATCAGAATCAGAGGTATTTCTTCTATCACAGGAACAAACAATCCGCTGATTGTAGTTGATGGATATCCTTTGCCTGATCAAAATGCGGATAATGTATTGAATTCATTTGGTACAGGAGATATCGAATCAATAGACGTGTTGAAAGATGCGGCAGCTGCTTCTATTTATGGACAGCGTGCATCTAATGGCGTTATCATGATTACTACAAAAAGAGGCAGACCCGGAAGAGCGAGCATTACTGTTGACATTTACAGAGGGATACAAAAAGCATGGGATTTACCAGATATGTTAAATGCCAAAGAATATGCGATTTTGAATTCAGAAGCGAGGATTGGTAGTGGGTTGACTCCAATTCCAAAATTAGCTGATTATAATGCAGTAGAAGCTCAATATGGAAAAGGTACGAACTGGTTAAATGAAGTTTTCAGAAGAGCAGCCATGCAGAGTGTGAATCTTACTGCAACCGGTGGTTCTGACAAAGCACAATATTTATTTTCAGCAGGATATTTTTTACAAGATGGTATCATCTACAAAACAGATGTTGAAAGATTTAACCTTCGTTTCAATGGAGATGTGAAAGTGAACGACCATATCAAAATCGGTAATTCGATTTCAATGAGCAAGATGACTGAACATGGCGCGGATACTTATTCTCCATTCAACAGTGTTATCCTTCTTGCACTTATGGCTCCGCCAACTGTATCTCCAAGAAATGCAGACGGAACTTATGCTGGTGGTAATGGTAGTGTGGACGGTTTCAGTGAACCCAACCCAATTTACCAATTGGAAGTTCCTAGAAATGTTTACACTAAATACAGAGTTAACGGAAATATTTTTACTGAAATCAGTTTCTTAAAATCGCTTAAATTCAAAGCACTTTTCGGAGCTGATTATAATTATCAGGAGATCAATAATTTCAGCCCGGCAACACCGGCTTCAGGAGGTAATGTTTACAACCTAACTAATTATTCAGCTCAAAAAGGTTTGTATCCTGATTACCTTGCAGAATACACATTATCTTATGATAAGACCTTCCATAAAAAACATAAAGTAAATGCAATTGTTGGCTACACTTTTCAAGAAAATAAATATTCTTATTTAGTGGCCGGTAGAGGAGGAAACTTTACACAAAACATTCCAGTGTTGAACAACCAGGTATTCCTAGCTACTGATGTTGCTCAAACATACAATAGTGCAGAAGATGGTGTAAATAAAAGAGCGATATCTTATTTTGGAAGAGTCAATTATGAATTTGACGGAAGAGGATATTTCGGTTTCTCTATCAGAAGAGATGGAACTTCAAATTTTGCTCCGGGTAATAAGTTTGCCACTTTCCCTGCGTTTTCTGCAGCATGGCGTTTGAGTCAGGAGCCATTCATGAGAAATGTGAAATGGGTTAATGAACTTAAAGTTCGTTCTAGCTTTGGTTACACAGGAAATCCTGATGTTACCGGAAATGCATTCATCCAAAGTATCAACCAGTCATTCCAATACACTTTAGGAAATTCAAGTGGATCGGGTGGTATTGTAACAGGTGCTGCTCCAAGCCGTACTTACAATCCAAACATCAAATGGGAAAAAAATGAGCAATTGAATTTTGGTGTCGACCTAACGGCCTTCAATAGCCGAATCAATATGTCTTTGGATGTATACCAGCGTCGTTCTAGAGATTTGATTTTATATGTGGCGCCACCATTAATTTCAGGAACGTATGAATCAGTTCCTTTCAATACTGGTTTGATGCAAAACAGAGGTATTGATTTAACCATCACGGGTAAAGTGTTGAGCAAACCAGGTGGATTAAATTGGACGGCAACCGGCGTTTTGGGTACATATAAGAACAAGGTCGTTTCAATGGGATTGTCTGCTCCAATTGATAATGGATTCACTCGTATCACAGGCGGCAGCAGAAGAATTGAAGCGGGTTATCCTGTAGAATATTTTTATGGATTTGTTACGGAAGGTATTTTTCAAAACTATGATGAAATCAATGCACATGCAGCACAATCTCCGGGTGTAGATCCTACAACCAGTACTGCGCCAGGTGATATCAAGTTTAAAGATTTAAATAATGATGGTATTATCAATGACAAAGACAGAACCAACATTGGTAATTTCAATCCTACTTTCACTTATGGAATAACCAACAATGTTACTTATAAAAATTTCGAATTGACCGTATTCTTGCAAGGTTCACAAGGCAATAAGGTGTTGAACTTCACAAGATGGTACACAGAAGGCGGCGTGAGTAATGGTAATTATTCAGCAGATGTTATTGGTCGTTGGACTTCAGCAGGAACAACGAATACCATGCCTCGTTTGGTATTGAATGATCCTAATGGAAACAACAGGGTTTCTGATCGCTTTGTAGAAGATGCTTCTTATCTCAGATTAAAAAACATCAGACTTTCTTACTCATTGCCTGCAAAATGGATTATGGGCGCAACGATGAAGAAAGCAGTTGTATACGTAAGTTCTCAGAATTTATTTACCATCACTAATTATTCAGGAATGGATCCTGAAGTAGGAGGTGGAGTTGATATAGGATTTTATCCTCAGGC
Organism: Streptomyces griseus; assembly: GCA_943323705.2. Taxonomy (GTDB): domain Bacteria; phylum Bacteroidota; class Bacteroidia; order Chitinophagales; family Chitinophagaceae; genus Ferruginibacter. The sequence goes on along the minus strand of CALPIT020000108.1, from coordinate 5,579 downwards.
CAGAACATTCTTGGCAGGCGTAACTATCGATTTTTAATTAAAAAATTAACAGCAAAAAATGCAAAAGAAACGAATTATACATTACTTCATCTTGCTTACACTTTGTTTGAGTTTAACTCAGTGTAAAAAAAGTTTACTAGATGTGAATCCTACTATTCCCATTAGTACTTTGGATGATTACTATCAAAATGAAACTGAAGCTATCAATGCAGTAAATGCAACCTACACTCCCTTGTCAGCTATTTACAACGGAAGTGCTTGGCATATTGGAGATATCATGAGTGATGATTCCGACCTTGGCGGTGGCGGTGGTGGAGATGGAACTGAGACAGCTGAATTGGACAATTTTACGGTTACTTCATTTAACCCGATTGTTAGCTTAATGTGGGCTCAATGTTATTTTGGAATCCTCAGAGCCAATTTAGTGATTGATAAAGTTCCACAAGTTCCTGTTATGACTGCCTCTAGCAGAAAAAGAAGTATAGGGGAAGGTCATTATTTAAGAGCTCTTTATTATTACCATCTTGTGAGAGTGTTTGGTGATGTGCCTTTATACACTAACGTTATTAATGTTGAACAAGCTGCTACCATCAGCAGATCTCCAAAAGAAGATGTGTACAATCAAATTATCGAGGATTTGAAAATTGCAGATACCATGCTTACGGCAAGAACTTCCGGCAATGATAAAGGAAGAGCAACAGCTGGAGCAGCAAAAGGCTTATTGGCTGCTGTTTATTTGACCATTGGCGACAAGCCCAATGCTGCATTATATGCAAAACAAGTAATTGATAGTAGTGCTGTTTATGGCTATGAATTATGGAGCGATTATGCTGATAATTTTAAATTGGAAAATGAAAATGGCAAAGAGTCTTTGTTTGAAGTGCAATACAGAAGCGGTGGCGGACAGTTTAATGATTATGGTGCAGGTCAGAAATTAAATTGCTTTTTTGCTCCTCGTTTTCAGGATATCGTTCAGAGTCGTGGTTATGGTTGGAATGTTCCTACCAAAGACTTTGCGGATACTTATGACAAAACGGGTGCTGATTATAATACCATAATTGATAAAAGAAGAAATCGTTCAATGTGGATTCCGGGTGACACTTATGACACTTACACCCATCCGTCACAGTTAGTAGGCTCTCCAATCGGATTAAATATCAAAAAATATTTTGTACCTATTGCCAATACTTTAGGTGATAATGGAGGTTGGACATGCGCTTTGAATGTTCCTGTTATGAGATACTCAGAAGTGTTGTTGATTTATGCAGAAGCTGCAGGCATTACTTTAGGCAAGCAATATGCTGACATAGTTAGAGCTAGAGCGGGATTAACACCTTTATCTTCTTCGCTTTCTGATTCACAATATCTTGAAGCGATTTACAATGAAAGAAGACATGAGTTTGCTTTTGAAATGCACAGATGGTATGATTTATTACGTCATCCTGATCAAAACTATTTCATAAATGTAATGAGGGCTTCAGGCAAAACCAACATTCAAACTAAACACAGGTACATGCCGATTCCTCAGTCTGAAAGAGATAAGAATGCTAACCTGACTCAGAATGAAGGATATTAATCAATAGAAAAATTAAAATTAAAAATGAAAAAATATTTCAGTTATACAACTTTGTTACTTGCGGGGATTGTTCTGTTTTTTGCTCAATGTAAAAAAACAAGAGTGGAACTAATCGGTTCTGCTTCTACAGCTGCTTTTACATTCTTACAAGCTCCAGCAAGTGATACCTTACCTTATCCTTACAAAGTAACGTTCAGCAATAACAGCACTGAAGCTTTTATTTATCAATGGAGTTTTGGAGACAATTCTTCTTTCTCATCAGAAAAAAATCCTGTTCATATTTTTAAAGCAGGTGGAACTTACAATGTTACTTTAACAACAGTGGGAACTTATGGCAACAATGCCACAACAAGAGTAATCAGCGTTTTTGATGCTTGTCAGAATCAATTTTTCAACAGCCTTACTTCTTGTGCTACCGGCGAGTGGACATGGAGTGCAGATAACGACGCGATTAAAGTTTATTATGCAGATGGGGTGAGTTTGTTTTCAACCAATGCAGCTGCAGATTGCCAGCTTGATGATTTGTTTAAATTCAGTGCCAATGGTACTTTTATGTACGAATCTAACGGTCAAACTTATACGCAATCTACAGGATCATGCGATGTGCCAAAAGCAAACGCTACTGGTTATAAAGTAATCACTTCATCAACTCAACCACCAAGGATTGTGTTGAATGATATGGAAGCTGGATTAGGAACTCCATTTATTGGTACAACTGATGAAGTTGAAGGTAATAGTTATGAAGTAAAATCTTATTCAGCTGCTACATTGACATTAAGAGCAGTATTGAAAAATACAGGTGGTAAAATCATCGAAATCAAATTGAAGAAAAGAGCAGATCTCACTATTGCTGATATCAAAGACATCTTAACCGGAGGTAGCAGCAGAAGTTGGAAATTAGATGCTTCTACAGGAGCAAATGCAATAGTGGTAGGCACAGAAGGTAATCCTTCTGAATACTATGGCGGTGGTCCTTTGGAACCGAATTGTCAGGTAGATGATGTGTACACATTTTCATCTGCAGACAATTTGAATTACAATGCCAATGGTTCAACTTTCAATGGTGGAAATATTGCACCAAATTATAACTGCGGTGCCGACAGGTCTTTCACTGTTAGTTATGTGTTTGGTCCTGTAACCGGTGGTGCTACTGGTCTCGCTTCAATTCAATTACCAACTGCTCCTCCTGCGAATTTTATTGGGACTACAGACGTACCAACAGAGAATTACTACAGAATCATCGAAATAACACCAACGCGTATGTTATTAAGAGCGGGTAATGGTTCTGGAACTGTGTTTCAATTCAAGTTTGTAAGACAATAAATTATCACTTAAGCAAATATTAATTAAACTAAAATAAAGAAAATGAAAAATATATTAGCTGCTTGTGTGCTCTTGCTTTCAATTGCAGGTTGTACAGATGAAAAAATAATTCCTATCGTTAAGCCGGTACCTCCAGTAGTTGATTTGGGATGGCGATTTGAAACCACACCAGTTTGGCAAGATGATTTTACCAATCCTGGAATACCTGATCCTACTAAATGGTCTTATGACATTGGCGGTAGTGGATGGGGAAACAACGAATTGCAATATTATACAGGTGGTGATAATGTTGGTATTGTAAATGATAACTTAGTTATTCAAGCTAAGAAACAAAACTTTGAAGGTAGACAATACACTTCTACAAGATTGATTACAAAAGGTAAAGGTGATTGGACTTACGGACGTTATGAAGTGAGAGCAAAATTGCCAAGAGGTAGAGGTACCTGGCCTGCTATTTGGTTATTGTCGAGCGATAACGTTTATGGTCAGTGGCCATCTTCAGGCGAAATTGACATCATGGAACATGTTGGTTTTGATTTGAATAAAGTACATGCTACCATACATTGCTCTGCATTCAATGGTCAAAGAGGAAATCAAAAATCAAGTTCGAAAATCGTACCTAATTCTACTACAGAATTTCATGTGTACCGCATTGATTGGACTCCTTATTCAATCAAAGGATTTATAGATGACGAACAATATTTTGAATACATTAACGACAACACAAGTTTCACTTCATGGCCATTCAACAAGAATTTTTATATGATTTTGAATGTAGCTGTTGGTGGAAATTGGGGTGGTGCGCAAGGTGTTGATGATACTATTTTTCCGGCTTCCATGGAAGTGGATTATGTAAAGGTGTACAAAATCATTCAATAATTACAACCTCTTTTTCAACTAACTAATTTCAATAACTGATACAAACATCAGCCATTAAAAAAAACAAAATGAAAAAATTTCAACTTATACTGGTAGCGTTCTTGCTGAGCTTTACTTCGTTTGCTCAAATTGTGTTACCACTTGATTTTGAGTCTACCTCTGTAACCTATTCGTTTACTGATTTCGCTGGAGGTGCTGTAACTGTAATTCCAAATGCGCAAGCCAATGGAATCAACACTAGCAGCAAAGTAGCTCAAATGGTAAAAAGTGTCGGCCAAACATATGGTGGTAGCTTTATTTCACTTTCATCTCCAATAGATTTCTCTGTGAACAGAACTTTTAAAATGAAAGTTTTTTCTCCAAGAATAGGTGCGAAGTTTTTATTGAAAGTTGAAAATGAAGCCAATGCTGCAATAAACTTTGAAAGACAAGTTGTTTGTACAGTTGCCAATCAATGGGAAGATTTGACATTTGATTTCAGCGCTATTAGCACGACCAATCAATATCAGAAAATGGTTTTCATTTTTGATAATGGAACGATGGGAGATGGTACTGCAAACTTTACTTATTTATTTGATGACGTAAGATTAGTAGCTGGTGGTGGCGGTGGTCCAACATTAACACAAATGAATTTACCGGTAACCTTTGATTTGACAACAGTTGATTATGGTTTGATAGGATTTGGTGGTGCAGAACAATCTTCAATTGTAGCCGATCCAACCAATGCATCTAATAAAGTAGCTAAAGTTATTAAAACAGCAGCTGCTGAATTGTGGGCAGGCACAACAGTTACTGCAGCCGCAGAATTAGGCTTTTCATCAAGAATTCCATTTACAGCAAACAGCACTATATTATCTGTAAGAGTATGGTCTCCAAATGCGGGTATCCCTGTACGTTTGAAAGTTGAAGAACATGGAGATCCTACAAAGTCTGTAGAAACAGAAGCTACTGTAACCGTAGCATCAGGCTGGCAAACACTCGAATTTAATTTCGCTAACCAAGCAGCGGGTACAGCCGTATTGAATCTTGGATATAATTATGACAAAGCTTCTATCTTTTTCAATTTCGGAACAACCGGAGCTGTTGCAGGAGAAAAGACTTACTATTTTGATGATATGCAATTTGGAACCGGCGGCGGTGGTGGCCCATTAACACAAATGAATTTACCGGTAACTTTTGATTTGACTACTGTAGATTATGGTTTGATCGGATTTGGTGGTGCAGAACAATCTTCAATTGTAGCTGATCCAACCAATGCTGCTAACAAAGTGGCTAAAGTTATCAAATCAGCGACTGCAGAATTATGGGCTGGTACAACAGTTACTGCAGCAGCAGGATTGGGCTTTGCTACAAGAATTCCATTTACAGCGAGCAATACAAAAATGTCTGTAAGAGTATGGTCGCCAAATGCGGGTATCCCTGTCCGTTTGAAAGCAGAAGACCATACTGATGGAACTCGTTCAGTAGAAACAGAAGCAACGGTTACTTTGGCTTCAGGCTGGCAAACACTAGAATTTAATTTTGCAAATCAAGCTGCTGGAACTTCAGCTTTGAATCTTGCTTTCAATTATGATAAAGTATCTATCTTCTTCAACTTCGGAACTACCGGAGCGGTGGCAGGAGAGAAAACATATTATTTTGACGATGTGACTTTCGTAACCGGCGGTGGTGGTGGTCCATTAACACAAATGAACTTACCTGTAACTTTTGATTTGTCAACTGTAGATTATGGTTTGATTGGTTTCGGTGGAGCAGAACAATCTTCAATCGTAGCTGATCCAACCAATGCCGCTAACAAAGT
>CALPIT020000107.1 GCA_943323705.2 Streptomyces griseus | reverse complement strand
TGACCCGTTTGACCTGCAGCATAAAATGTACGTTGAACTTGAGTGCCACCAAAAGAACGATTGCTTAATAGGCCGCCATATTCTCTTGCAAATGGAACACCTTGAGCAACACATTGGTCAATAATGGCAGTACTTACTTCAGCCAAACGATGCACATTCGCTTCTCTGGCTCTGTAATCTCCACCTTTAACAGTATCGTAAAATAGACGGAATACCGAGTCTCCATCATTTTGATAATTTTTTGCAGCATTAATACCACCTTGAGCAGCAATGCTATGGGCTCTTCTCGGACTATCCTGAAAGCAAAATGCTTTTACTTTATATCCAAGTTCGCCTAATGAAGCAGCTGCCGAAGCGCCTGCCAAACCTGTACCTACAACAATAATTTCAAGTTTACGTTTGTTGGCAGGATTTACCAATTTTACATGTCCTTTGTAATCACTCCACTTCTTATCCATTTCACCTTGAGGAATCTTTGCATCTAAAGCCATATTGATGATATTGATTTGTTATAGAATTGTTTAAAATTAAATCCAGTTGAAATAAAATGCCAATGGCATTAAGGCAAATAATGTACAAATAATAATTGCATATCCTGTTCCCATTTTTTTAATTAAAGGAGAATATTTTTTATGATGAAAACCTAAAGAATGAAACGCACTTTGAAATCCATGATACAAATGCCAGAATAAAGCAACCACTCCAAGTAGATAAGCCGCTACTACCCATTGAATACTGAAAATTGTTCTCATTTCTTCATAAAGATTATGTTCCACGTCTCCGCTGTATAATGCCACTTTTGTTCCTACATAAAAATGAGAAAGGTGCATAATTAGGAATAACAATAATAATGTACCCAGCAAACCCATTGAACGACTATACCATTTGCTATTTGCCTCAACTTTATTTACAGCATATTTTACAGGTCTTGCTTTGTTATTTTGACCCCATAGCATCAATCCTTGAATGATATGCAGAATAATACCTGCAAACAAGCCAATTTCAAGAAATCTCATGATCCAATTGTGACTCATGAAATGTGCTACAGTATTGAAGGTTTCGCCACCATCATTTAAAAATATACAGGAATTGATTCCAGCGTGTACAATTAAAAAAAGAATCAAAAAAATGCCGGTAAAAGCCATCAAGAATTTCTTACCGATTGATGAAGTGAAAATTTGCTTGAAAGTCATATTTTGTAATTATAAGATAATAATAGAATTGCAAAAGTAAGGTATCAAAAAAGAAAATCTAAAAATATTCAAGCTTTTTACTGATATAAAAAAAACAAATTCAACAAAATCAGTCAAGCCTTTTCATTAGATAATTATCAATTGTTTGAAAAATCAATTCAGGCTTCATGGTTCGCCATTGAAGTAGCTCAATAAATGAGATATAATGGGTTATTCTAGATTTGATAAAATCGTGCTTGCTCTGTTCCGGCATATTTAATAAAACTACCCATCCATTTTCATCCTCTAATTGTTCATGCCACTCTTCATAATAACTGTCATCACTGCTGTGAAAATTGAGCACATTTTCTGAAATAATAATGTATTTCGATATCCCTTCTTTATACATTATATCTGTAATGTTTCTTCTGATGGTCATGATATCATTCTCAATCGCATCATTCCATTCTCCTATCAATTCTATGATGGCAAAATGATAATCATAATCAGTAAATAGGATTTTCATGTATAAAGTCCTAGAGCCAAAATCATCCCATTGAGGGTGAATGTAATAATTGTAAAGTGTTTGTGTATATTCAAACTCACTGTATTGATTGCCATAAAATGGCGAATGTCTGTCTTCTTCAGCGGTATAGAGATGCCTCCAATTATAATAAGGTTCGAGGTCCTGCATGAAAATTATTTTATGATGCAAATTATACCAATTAAAATAACTTTTTAGTTCTATTTTTTCTGGTATAATGCCGATATGACAGCTGTTTGGGACAATTTTATTGGACCATTACAGATGACTAATCGGTATCACATTAAAAAAACGCTGGTAAAAAATAAAAAAAAGAGGCTGTCATTGACAGCCTCTGGACTTATTAACCCGAAATTATTTATTGAATTACCACTTTTTCGTTGATGATAATTGATTTGTTTTCGTCAAGTACTTTTACAAAATAAACGCCTTTTGCAAGATGTTTATTTAAGTTTATTTTTTCAGTTTGAACACCTGAACTTACAGAAACAGTTTTCGTCTGCATGGTACGTCCAGCCAAATCAAAAAGAACGATTGTATATCTTCCTTCACTTCTATTGTCAAACAATACATTAAATGAAGAAGAAGTAACTGGATTAGGGAATATTTTAGCATCCACTGGAGTTGTTGCAACAGGAACTACTTTACTATTCAGTAAATTGTTAGCTTCTTTTTGTAATAAAAGGTTTGAGTTTGCGAAATCAGAAGTATTGAATTTAACTTCAGAACCTTGGATTTTTACAGCTTTTAAATCATTGATTTGTAATTTGTAATAACCATCAAACATATTAGCACTTGCTACAACAATTTCACCTTCGTCATTAACAGCAGCAGCATTGGTTGTGTAGTTAACAGGAAGTCCTTGAATAGTTCCCATGTAAGTTGCAATACGAGTATTGATATCAATTGAAAACACGGTATGACTTGCTGAAATCACATATAATTTACCGAAAGCATCAGCAATCATATCACCGCCCCAGCTGCTGCATTTGTTGTGAATTGAAACACCAGAATTTCCATCAGCATCGATAATGTTACCCAATTCTTTGATTGAAGGTTTTTTTCCAGTGGTGAAAGAGAAAAAGTGATTGCCATCGTTGCTTAGCGCATATCCATTGCCGTCAGCACCAATAACCATGCGGGTTATATTTGTAGCCTCGTCATTTGGATCCAATGTTTTGTAATTAGCAATTGGCATGGTAAAAAACTGAGGATTTTCAGTTCCTGCGTTTAAATCCATCCAACGCAATTCTCCTCTGCGCATGGGTGTGAAAAATAATTTATTGCTTCTCTTATCATAAGCAGCGGCAGCTACAAAAGTTCCGGTAGGATAATTTGTAGAAGTGAAAATATTTTCTGAAGTGAAATTGTTTTGGCTGGCAACTGATTTAGAATTTACATCAGTGATGCTGAAATTAGTTTTGTTTCTTTCGAAGACAGTTTTAATAACTTGTCCAGTACTCAAATCCACCTGACGGATGTTCATCCAAACGAAATCATTATTACCATCACCGGTAATAGCGTAAGTTGTTTTGTTTTGTTGTGCTGTAGAAAATAAAGAACCAGCAATCAAAGCGGTCGTGAGTAAAAATTTGTTGTTCATAAGTGAATGTATTTGATTAATTATTAAATTTAAGTGATAAATTTAATGGAAAAAAAATTATCAAACAAGTGATTTTTTTTATTTGCGTTGACTATTTATAGTATTTTTTACATTTCCGTATTTTTTCAGCAAAGATGCAGCAAGTTCAACATTATCAATATTTAGGGATTCCATCACCATTTTAATGCCTCTGTTGATTAATTTTTCGTTTGATAATTGCATGTTTACCATTTTATTCCCTTCAATCCTGCCAAGTTTTATCATTAAAGTTGTGGAAATCATATTTAATACCATTTTCTGTGCGGTTCCTGATTTCATTCTTGTGCTTCCGGTAATAAATTCGGGGCCTACAATGATTTCTATGGGGAATTCAGCAATTTTACTGATTGGACAATCTGGATTACATGAAACGGAACCTGTAAGTATCCCATAATCTCTACCCTGTTGAAGTGCAGCTAATACATATGGTGTGGTACCTGCAGCAGTCAATCCAATCAATATATCACCCTCCGAAATATTATTTTGCTGAAGGTCTTTCCAGCCCTTTTCAGTATCATCCTCAGCAAATTCAACGGGATGTCTTAGTGCTTTATCCCCTCCTGCAATTATAGCTGTTACCAAATCTGGGTCAACTCCAAACGTAGGCACACACTCGCTTGCGTCTAAAACTCCTAATCTACCGCTTGTGCCTGCACCTATATAAAAAAGCCTTCCGCCTGATAAAATTCTTTCTGTAGCTGCCGTTACTAGTCTCTCAATTTGAGGTAGGACTTGCGCTACCGCAAATGCCACTTTTTTATCTTCTTGATTAATTGAATGAATAATCTCTGCGACTGACATCTTTTCAATGTCGGAGTAAATTGAAGATGATTCTGTTATTTTTACAAAATCCATGTTGGCTATTTTTGATGATATTTTATTAAGCCTTCCATTGGATTTTTCAACACTTTACCTAATTGTAATTCATAAGAGCTACACAAGTCTTTTAATACATCCCGGAATCCATAAGCCACGCTACCTACAAAATGAATCGGCATAGTCCAACTTTCACGGTATTTATAAATATGATTGAAAAAGAAATCATTAAACCCATCTTCAATAATATTTTCTATCATAAAATGACCACGATTTTCAATTAAAAATCCGGTAAACCCTGCGAGAAATCTATTTGGAAGCGGTTGTTTATATACAGCATCTAGTATTTCTGTAACTGAAGTGTTATACTTCGAATTGAATCTATCCATCAGGTCTGCATCAAAAGTATTGTAGAGATAATACTGTATCACTTTTTTTCCCAAGTAAGTACCGCTTCCTTCATCGCCAAGTACATATCCCAAACCAGGACTATTTTTAATAATCTTTTTACCATTATAAAAACATGAATTTGAACCAGTTCCCAAAATACAGGCTATTCCTTTTTCGTTGCCGCACAATGCTCTTGCGGCACCAAGTAAATCATGGTCAACATGGCATTTAGCAGTTGGAAACACTTTTTTAAGCGCCGATTTTATCATTTTCACATTCTCGATATTACTGCAACCTGTGCCATAATAATGGATTTCATCGGGAACATGCTTTTTCATTTTCGGAAGCAATTCTTTAATTAAAATCTGAATCACTTGTTCAACATTTAAAAAATATGGGCTTATTCCCTGAGTTTGAATCTGTGTTTTTTTATTTCCAATAATAAGACACCATTCTGTTTTGGAAGAACCGCTGTCTGCAATCAACTTAATTGACATGTTGTTTTTTATTTATCAAGTTAAAGCTTTCAGTTGAATTTCTTTAAAATTATCTCTGTTGAAAACAAAAAAATTACCTTCGTGCAACTTTCTTTTCTAACTTATAGATTTAATTTAATCATGAACAAACAAAAATTACATATTTGGCTTCCTTTATTATTTAGTGTGGCGATGAGTATTGGTATTTTTATCGGTTTTAAAATGAGAGATAATTTTCCTGACGAAAGTTTTTTCTATCATGAAAAAAGCAACACGGTCCGTGAAGTGTTGAGTTTAATTAAAAACAAGTATGTAGATAATATAAACACCAAAAATCTTGCAGATACCGCCATTGAAGCGATATTAAGCCAGCTAGACCCTCATTCTCATTATATTCCCCCTGCAGAATTAGAAGATATCAATAATGACATTCAAGGAAATTTTTACGGCGTGGGCATTGAATTTGAAATTTACAACGATACTTTAAATGTGCTCAATATCATAGAAGATGGCCCTGCAGAAAAAGCAGGATTAGCGTCAGGAGATCAGCTTATTTCGGTAAACGACAAGAATGTTGCCGGTCAAAAAATAGAAGTTGATTCAATGAGAAAAATACTCAGGGGCAACAGAGGTTCGGCTTTGAAACTGGGTATCCTAAGAAACAAGAAAAAAATAGCTTTCAATGTTTCGAGAGACCTCGTTCCTGTAAACAGTGTAGACGCTAGCTTTATGATAGACAGCATCAATGGCTATATCAAAATCAATAAATTTTCAACTCAAACATACCACGATTTCATGACCGCATTAACCATGCTTAATAAAAAAGGTATGAAAAATCTGATTTTGGATTTAAGAGATAATGGCGGTGGTGTATTGGACGAAGCGATTGAAATTGCGGATGAATTTCTGGAAGGCGACAAAATGATAACCTATACTGAAGGCAAACACGCTCCTAAAAAAGAATACAGATGCAGAAGACAAGGCCAATTTGAAAAAGGGAAATTATATGTTTTATCAGATGAAGGCAGTGCCAGCGCTAGTGAAGTGTTGATGGGTGCACTTCAAGACTGGGACAGAGCTACTATTATTGGCAGCAGAAGTTTTGGAAAAGGGCTGGTTCAAGAACAATTTGATCTGAGCGATAAAGGAGCACTTCGTTTAACCGTTGCTCGCTATTATACACCTACAGGGAGAAGTATTCAACGCTCTTATCAAAATGGCACAAAAGCTTATTACGATGAAACAGAAAACAACAATTACAATGAAGATAGTTTACATAAATCTGGAAAAACTTTCAAAAGTCCATCTGGAAAAAAACTATATGCAGGCGGTGGCATTATGCCAGACTTAGTAACACCTTTAGATTCTAACAATATCAGTGATTTTTTTAGCGATGTATATGCAAAAGGCATACTCAATCATTTTGCATTTGAATTTGCTATCATGCAAAAAGAAAAATTAAAGTCGTTTAAAACACCAAACGATTTTGCTACAAATTTCATATTGTCTGACAACGATTGGAACCTATTATTAAATGATATTCAATCAAACAAAATTGACATTAAGATGTATACACCTACAGATAAAAAAATGTTGCTTGAAAATGCAAAATATTTGATTGCCAATATGATCTGGAAGAAGAATGGCTATTATCAGACAAAGGCAGCTGATGACAAAGACATCAAGAAAGCGTTGGAACTAGTTTCAAAATAATTTTATGTAGACTTCTTTTTTTTGAAATAGAAATAAAAAGGGATTCCACTCAACATCAATCCAATTCCGAATAAAGTTTGTTTGGGTTGACTGATGCAAGTATTCACCATTAGCAACAAGGAAAATAAAATATAAACGACCTGTACATAAGGATAACCAAAGCTTTTTCCCGAAATTTTTCCTTTTCTTTTCATCAGGATAAATCCATAAGCCAATAAAGCATAAAATAAAAAGCCTGCAAAAACTATCATATCTGTAAGTGTATCAAAACTGCCACTAAAAACAAGCAAACAACTAACGAACATGGCATATATCAAAGCCATATATGGTGTTTCATAACGTGAATGCACAACCGCAGCACGAGAGAAGAAGAAACCGTCTGTAGCCATTTTATAATACATCCTTGAATAAGTAATAATAATTCCGTTCAAAGAGCCCAAAGCACTAATTAATATCAACAAAGAAATCAAAAGGTTACCAGAGTTGCCAAACAATTGTTTGCTCATTTCTGCCGCTGCGATTTGATTTTTACTCAAATTGGCGAGTTGGTTTAATGGTATCACATTTAAAAAAGCCCAATTCAAAAGCACATATAAAACCATTACCAAAGAGATACCTGTAATAATGGCTACAGGTACATTTTTTTGAGGATTTTTAATTTCTCCTGAAATAAAAGCAACACTCAACCATCCGTCATAAGCCCAAAAAGCACTCAACATGGCTGCAAAAAAAACACCCATTAATTTAAACCCTGAAAAATGCTGAATTGGTATTGAATCTTTAACTGGTAATTCAGATTTAAAAAAGAACAAACCACCAATAATCAGAAATAATACGCCACCGATTTTAAACCAGGTTAATACATTATTTAGAAAAGCACTTTTTTTTGTACCCAAACAATTCAACCAAGTAAGCAGGATGATCACAACACAAGCAGTGATTTTTATATTGAAATCATCTACAAGAAATGAAGAATGAAAAATTGAATTCAACGATTGTGTAAATAAGTAACTCATAGCAGCAACAGAAGCGCTTCCAATGATTACAAAACAAGTCCAGCCAAAAATAAATGCAATAAAATTTCCGAAAATGATTCGTATGTATTCATATTCTCCGCCAGATTCGGCGGTTAAGGAGGCCAATCCTGAAACAGACAATGCTCCAAGTATGGTAACTATTCCTGCAACAATCCATGCTGCAATGATATAGCCCGATGATAGTCCTGAAGCGGCCATTGGAGCCACTTTCTTGAAGATTCCAGTCCCAATCATTATCCCCGTAACCAATAATACACTGCTACTGAGACCTAAAACTCTTTTCAGGATAATTGTTTTTTTATCTGAAACTTTTGACATGAAAGATGTAATAGTATTTTTTAAGTATCACAATATACAAATACTAAACATTAATAAGATACAATAGAATTCATTTAAAAATAGATCAAAGTTTTTCTTCATGCTGACTCCAGTCTAAGCCTTCTTTTTCTTCTTCTTCGCTTACACGAAGTGTGGAAATTTTATCAGTAAGTTTAAGTA
>CALPIT020000106.1 GCA_943323705.2 Streptomyces griseus | reverse complement strand
TATAGTTGGAATGGTGTGACATTTAATCAATCGGGTTCATACAGTTACTCTGGAACCAATGTAGTTGGATGTGATTCGATTTCGATTTTGAATCTTACAATAAATCGTTCTATAACAACGAATCAAAATGTTACTGTATGTAATAGTTATAGTTGGAATGGTGTGACATTTAATCAATCGGGTTCATACAGTTACTCTGGAACCAATGTAGTTGGATGTGATTCGATTTCGATTTTGAATCTTACAATATATCGTTCTACAACAACGAATCAAAATGTTACTGTATGTAATAGTTATAGTTGGAATGGTGTGACTTACAATCAATCGGGTTCATACAGTTACTCGGGAACCAATGTAGTTGGATGTGATTCGATTTCGATATTGAATCTTACAATAAACTATTCAAGTAATGCTGTTGAAACTATAAACTCAGCTACACCTTATACTTGGCATGGTGTAACTTATAGTTCTTCCACCAATACACCCACATGGACAACAACAAATATTGTGGGCTGTGATTCTATAGTTACCCTTAATTTGACAATTACTTGTACGCCAACAAATTCAATTGAAACAATTTCTGCTTGTAGCAGTTATGTTTGGCATGGTGTTAATTATACTGCTTCAAATTATACTGCAACTTGGAGAACAACAAATGCAAGTGGATGTGATAGTATAATCACTTTAAATCTTACGATAACAAAATTAACTCCAGTAGCTCCAACATCAATAACACAAACTTTAGTTAGTAATGTTTGCGGTCAAAGAATATATCGATATACAGTAACAGCAGTTGCAAATGCTACAGGTTATTCATGGTCGTTACCTACATCGGTTGGTGGTATTTCAGGAGTTGTTTTGGATTCTGGTGACGTAAACAATTCAAGAACAATCAGAGTGAAATATAATTCAAATGCAGCCGCATTTACAACTGATAGTATAAGAGTAAGAGCCTTTAGCATTTGTGGTTATAGTGCTTATAAAGCAATCAAACTAACCAATCTTGCTTTAGGTGTACCATCATCTGCTCCGTCGGTTGTTATTACTACTATACAAAGTACTGTATGTGGTTCAAGAAAATATCGATATAGCGCATCTGCTTTATCTAATGCAACTGCAAACACGGTAGCTGCAACCGGTTGGTTATGGTCATTGCCAGAAGGTCCAGTTGGATCAACGGGAACAATTGATTCTGGTAATGTGAATTCTCAAACTATCGTAGTCGTATATACATCTAATGCAGCTGCGGCAGCTGGAGACTCAATTAGAGTAAGGTATACATCAGATTGCGGATATAGTGCTGTTAAATCTGCCAAGCTTACAAATACCATACTAGGCATTCCTTCAACATCGCCTTTGGTTACCATTACACCAGTGATAACAAATGTATGTAGCGCAAGGAAATACAGATATTCAGCTGCATCTTTAACCCCATGCAGTTCAACAACTGGAGCAGCAACAGGATGGTTATGGTCTTTGCCTGAAGGCCCAGTAGGTTCAACTGGAACAATAGATTCAGGTACAGTAAACTCACAAACTATTGTAGTTGTTTACACTTCTAATGCTGCAGCTGTAGCAGGAGATTCAATTAGAATAAGATACACTTCAGATTGTGGTTTAGGAAATGCAAAAGCAACTAAATTGACCAACACTATTTTGAATGCTCCCGCTGCTCCATTGTCTATTTCGATTTCTTTAGTTAGTGATAAATGTGGTGAACGAATTTACCGCTATACAGCTCCAGCATTAATTGCTGCCACAACATCTGCAGGCGCCGCATCTGGATATTTATGGAGCATGCCAATTGGAAATGTCGGTTCAACAGGTGTTTTGGATTCTGCTAGTTTGACATCAAGAATAATCCGCATAAAATATTCTAGCAATGCTGCTGCTGGAGTACGAGATTCTATCAAAGTAATGTTTACCTCTGCTTGTGGGAATAGTTCATGGAAAGCTCAGAAGTTGTCAAATCTTGCAACAACAATTCTTGCGGCTTCAACTACACTTTCCGGGACAACAAATATTTGTCCAATAGTTGGAACTGCAACTGCTGTAACATACAGCTGTAAAGCAGTAACAGGTTCTGTATCTTATAAGTGGACCTTGCCAGCTGGAGCAGTATTAGATAGTGGTAATAATGGATTGAAAATTAAAGTTAGATTTATAACTGCCCGCGCAAACGACAGTATTTTTGTACAGGCCGTTGGAACAAATGGATGCCTAGGAACTAAAAAAGTGTTGAAGCTAATTACAACGGGCTGTGTAACTCCAATGTATTCAAGAAGCACAAACCTTAATCCAGCTGAAGAAATGTTCAAAGTGAATGTATTTCCTAATCCAACAACAACTTTTTATAATCTACAAGTTCAGTCAAATTTGCGAGATCAAAAAGTTAGACTACGATTATTTGATGTGCAGGGTAGATATTTAAAGTTGATTGAATTTAGTTCAAACGAAACGATTTCTTTTGGGAATGAATTAAAATCTGGAGTATATATGCTTGAAGTAAGTGAAGGCGATAAAGTAAAAACAGTTAGGGTAGTGAAATATTAGGGTTTTTTACTTGAATTTTATGATAGCATTTTTAAAAAATCAATATAAACAACCCACTTCATTAGGTGGGTTGTTTTGTTAATTAAGTATGTTTATAAAATATAACTTAATATCAATATTAATATAATATATTCGCTAATCAAATCATTAATATGAACAAAAGAATCACAAGAAACCTCTTATTACTTATTTTTTCTGCTTCAATTATCATCTTCTCCTGCAGAAAAAACGACATCCAAATCATCATCCCAGACAACTCTAATCCTGACTTAGTTACAAAAGTAACAACCACCATTTCTGGTTTTGTTACCAATGAAAATGATGAAGCCATGTCGGGTGCAATCGTTCGTGTGGGATCGGCATTTTTGAACACCGATCAGTTTGGTTATTTTGAAATTAAAAATGTAGAAGTAAATGAAACAGCTGCGACATTTAATGTAAGTAAAAATGGTTATTTCAAATTGACTAAAACCTTTATGGCTAAAGAAGGGAAGTCTACATTCTTTAGAATAAAATTGACTCCTAAAACTCCAATAGGAAACATTGATGCTGCAATTGGTGGTGATGTGAGTTTGCCAAATGGAACAACAATAAGCTTACCTGCTGATGCTGTTAAGAATGCGTCTACGGGTGCTAGTTATACAGGTTCAATTACAGTGAGTGCTCATTATATCGACCCAACAGCTGCAGATATCGCAGGTATTATGCCTGGTGATTTAAGAGGCTTAAGAACTAACGGTGATTTGAATGTATTGGATTCTTACGGTATGTTGGAAGTAGAACTTACAGGAGCATCAGGCGAGTTGCTTCAAATTGCTGATGGTAAAAAGGCTACATTATCAATGGCTATTCCTTCATCATTAACAGCTACAGCACCAGCTACTATACCATTATGGTATTTTGATGAAACAACAGGATTATGGAAAGAAGAAGGTTCTGCAAATAAAGTGGGTAATCAGTATGTAGGAGTAGTATCACATTTTTCTACATGGAATTGTGATAACCCTAAACCGCATGTGCCATATCATTGCAGAATATTGAATGAAGATGGCACCCCTGCAATTAACATTGAAGTAAGACTATTTGAAGAAGGTTATGGAGGCTACTGCAATCATGGTTATACAGATTCCAATGGTGAAATATTTGGTGGAGCTACTGCTAATGTAACAGTAAGAATGGAAGTAATTGGCGGTAATGCATGTGGAAGTGTTTTGTTAAGAAGGTATTTTGTTACCACTTCTGAATCTGTTGATTTGGGAGATGTTACGATTCCACAACAACCAAATATTGAAGGACGTGTTTCGGGATTGGTAAAAGATTGTAACGGCAACCCGGTTTCCAACGGTAGAATCATTTTATCTAAAAATGGATTTTACGAATGCAGGTATTTGTCGACAAACGGAACTTATGATTTCATCAGTTACCTATGCAATGGTTCTGCACCTGTTCAAATTTTTGCTCAGGATATCAGAAACAATACTCAGAGCAACGCTACTGATTTTCTTTTACAAATAGGCAGCAACAACATCCCTAATATTTCAGCTTGTGGCAATGTTTCTACTTTATGCAATCAAGTGTGGATGGCTAAGAATCTAGATGTGACAACTTACAGAAACGGCGACGTGATACCACAGGTTACTGATGCTTCTGAATGGCTTAACTTAACAACAGGAGCATGGTGCTGGTATAATAATGACAGTACCAATAAATCAGTATACGGGAAACTATACAATTGGTATGCGGTAAATGATCCAAGAGGCTTAGCTCCTGAGGGTTGGCATATACCTACTGCTGGTGAATGGGATGCATTAATAAATTGTAATGGAGGATGGTATGTTGCGGGTTGTCATTTGAAAGAAAGTGGTTTTGCACATTGGCAAGCTCCAAATGCCGGCGCCACAAATAACAGTGGTTTCACAGGTGTTCCTGGTGGTTTGAGAGTTAATGATTGTTTGGGCGGTATCCCTGTGTATTATGGCATGGGTATTCAATCATGGTTTGTTGGAATAAGCAGTGATGCGAATAGTAATCCTGTTCCAATGTTTAAAGTATTAACAAATACAGATCTCACGCTCGATAATCCAAATCTTACAAACATTTGGAATTGTCTTGATGAAAGATCTGGTGTGACAGTTCGTTGTGTAAAAGATTAATATAATTTTGAAAAGTAATTTTTCCACGGCTCATCATATCCACGATGAGCCGATTTTTTGATTAACCCTATTCACAATTTTCTCCTTTTATTATTTACAATGATGATAATTGAATAACTTTTAATCATCTGGGTGCATTTAATAAAATTATCAAAATGTGAAGTCGCAGCACATTTTAATTTGCGCCCATTTTTCTCATAGATTGTATAAAAGCGCCTATTATTATTCCGCTGCGCTCCAAAAAAAAATTGCATTTATTTTTCAATCTCTTTATGTTGTATTTGTTCTTGAAACCAAATCAAATACTCATTTAGTTGCGACACTAAATAATAAGGCAGACTCAACAAAAAGAAAGTTTTGTTTTGAGGTGTTTTTACTTTAGCAATGTTTACATCGCCTACATAAAATCTTACTGCCATATTGTGTGGCGCCGCCTCCATAAATAAATGCAATGATTTTAGGGTTCCTGTTTTTCCGGACTTCGTTTCAATGGGAATTATTTTCCCTTCAAATGAAATTAAGAAATCTACTTCTGCGGTTGATTCTTTTTTTTCTTTAACCCAAAAAAATAATTCACTCAATGCGGTAAATTGATTGGCTAAAAGTTCTTGACCGGTTAAGTGTTCAATCATTGTCCCTTGATAAATCTTGCTTAAATCATCTGAGCCGAGAATTTCTTTTTGAATACCAACAAAATGGTTCAACATTCCGGTATCAAGGATTTGCAATCGCGGAGATTTTTTTAAATCAGGCAGAAATGGAAGTGTAGTAGAAGTATTAGGATAGACTAAATGAAGTAACAAAACTTTCTCTAACGTACGCAGACATTCGCCCATTTCTCGTGAACGATAGGAGGAATTGCCAAAGCCAGCGAACTTAATTCTTTTGCCTGCTTCCGAAAACGACGATCTGATTACATGTCGTAAATGTAAAATTTGGGTATCGTTTTTTGCATATTTTTCTACATCATCGAGATAGGAGGTAATTAAAGAATCAAAAATTGAATGTAGTGCTGTGAAATCTTTGTGTTTCACATAATTGTTTACAACCTCAGGCATGCCCCCAATAATCGCATACTGATGATACAGTTTAAGTAATTTGTTATGAGCAAATTGCTGCAATGGAATTTTACGCAATTGCTCTAATGTTGCTGTTTCTCCTAATGCTTCTAAAAATTCGGGGAATGAAACTGGTCTCAATACTTTGTATTCAATTCTTCCTACAGGGAAATGGATTTTTTTATCGAATATAGATTCCAGCATACTGCCTGCTGCAATTACTTTTATTGTAGGTTCTTGTTCATAGAAATATCGTAAAACATTTAAAGCTTCTGGGACTTCTTGAATTTCATCAATAAATATTAAGGTGTTTTCTTTTTTTGAAAGCAATTGATTTTTCAGAAAGAAAATAGTCTGAAGTAACTGTTCAAGATTGCTGTATTTTAAAAAGGGTTGTTTATCTTCTTTGATTTCAAGATTCAGATAGATGTATTGTTCAAATTGCTGGGCAAATTGATTAATGACGGTTGTTTTACCTACCTGACGAGCACCTATGATTACCAATGGTTTTCTGTCTGGTTTTGACAACCAAATTTCTAATTCTTTATTGATTAATCTATTAAACATGTAACAAAGTTAGGGTAAAAATGTATTTATTGTGTATCAAAGTTAAGTATATCTGATTGTTTATTTGTAATAAAATATGATATATCTGAGTTGCATTTAAAGGTAGAGGCGGTGGAGATGGTCGTATGAGGGGCTGTTTCATTATCCCGTTGTAAAAATCTATTTTGTTCAATATTTTCATTTTTAATACGAATAAATAAATCCACAAAAAGCATCTATTTTAATAGTTAATTCCAAAAACAACATTTACTTTCGCTCATCAAAATTTCGTGCCATCTGATTACGCCTTTACTCCCTCCTAAAACCACTAAGAATTATTATTTTATTTATTAATCTCAAAAAACGTACATGAAAAAAATTATTTTCAGTGTGTTAGCCATTCTATTGTCAATTGTCAGTTTTGCTCAAGTGAGTCAGTCTGATAGAATTGAAGCACTTTCTCTTGTAAAATCTAATTTGAATCAAATTGGATTATCAGCAAATGATTACAATAACCTTGATGTTTCCAGTTCTTATTTAATTGGAGATGCTAATATCAGAATGGTATATCTGATTCAAACATTTAAAGGAATTCAAGTTTTTAATAAAATGCAAGTCTTGGCATTCAAAAATGGCAAGCTTGTTTCTTCAACAGGAGGCAGAATAAATCAAATTGAGCAATTGGTAAATGTTACCTCAGCCACTCCTTCAATCCATGCTGCTACTGCATTAGCAACTGTTTTATCAGATCAGCAAATATCGACGAATGAAAAAATTGTACCACTAAAACAAATAGCCGGAAAAACATACTTTGGAAATTTGAATATTTCAACAGTAGATATTTCAGCTGAATTGGTTTGGTTACCTATTAATGCCAAAGAAATTCGCTTGACATGGCAAATTGAAATAGCACCTATTAAAAGTTCTGATCACTATTTAATAAGAGTTGATGCTGTTACCAATCGAGTGATTGATAAAAATAACTACACCGTTTATGAGCAATTTGAACAGTTGAAATCAAAAGAACAAGTTGCATTTGAAAATGTAAAAAAAAATACTGTTTCAAATCAATCACTTAATGTGGTGACTTCGGCTACCATGCGTGTAGTTCCTTATCCTGCTGAAAGTCCTTTACATGTTGGTGGTAGTCATGCTTTGGTAACCGATCCTTGGAATTGGGCTCCTGGAAATGCAACTTCACTTTTATGGAATTATGATGGAACTACTTACAGAGACAGTACAAGAGGAAATAACGTTTGGGCGCAAGAAGACAGAGATAACAACAATGCTACTTATGGAAAAGCAGCAGTGTCCAGCACACCTCAGCCATCATTGACTTTAAATTATACACCTGATTATACTCAAGCTCCTACAGTTGCCGCAAATCAAGCATTTGCCACAACTAATTTATTTTATTGGAATAATTTAATGCATGATTTAATGTACAAGTATGGCTTTGATGAAGTCTCAGGAAATTTTCAAGCCAATAATCAAAGTAGAGGCGGATTGGGTAATGATTATGTTGTAGCTGACGCACAAGATGCCGGTGGAACGAATAACGCAAATTTTTCTACACCAGTTGATGGAAGTTTACCAAGAATGCAAATGTATCTTTTCAATTACACTACACCTAACCGTGACGGTGATTTGGATAATGGAATTATTGCTCATGAATATGGGCATGGTATCAGTAATCGTTTAACTGGTGGTCCTGCGAATTCATCTTGCTTAAGTAATGCAGAACAAGGTGGTGAAGGATGGAGTGATTTTATGTCTTTGATGACGAGTACTGATTGGACAATTGCCACTGTGAATGATGGATCTATATCCAGACCAATAGGTACTTATGCAATCGGTCAGGGAACAACAGGAGCAGGCATAAGAACGTATCCTTATTCTACAAACATGTCGGTAAATCCTTGGACTTATGGAATGATGGCAGGCTCTGGTGGTCAGGTGCATAAAATTGGTGAAATCTGGTGTTCAGTGTTGTGGGATATGACTTGGGAAATGATAGCTTTAGATGGAATCAATAGAAACTTCTTTGACCCGAATGGAATAGGTGGTAATTCTGCTGCCATGAAATTGGTGGTTGAAGGTATGCGTTTACAACCATGCAGTCCTGGTTATATCGATGCAAGAAATGCTATTCTAAAAGCAGATACTTTAT
>CALPIT020000105.1 GCA_943323705.2 Streptomyces griseus | reverse complement strand
CGTTGATTAAAGAAAAAGAAGGAAAAGAAAATTATATCGTCGGCGGTGAAGAAAGTTTTGGTTTGATGATTGGCAATGACATTCGTGATAAAGATGCCGTAAGTGCTGTAACCATCATTTGCGAAATGGCGGCTTATGAAAAAAACAAAGGAAGAAGTTTGTTCGACAAGCTTCTTGATTTGTATGTTCAATATGGTTTTTATAAAGAGAACTTGGTTAGCATTACCAAAAAAGGAATGAATGGGGCTGCTGAAATTGCCGCTATGATGGAAGGTTACAGAAACAATCCTCCTAAAACAATTGATGGTATTGCTGTGGTGAACTTGCTGGATTATGAATTGAAAATTGGAAAGAATTTAGTTGATGGCACTTCATGGACTATTGAATTGCCCAAAAGCAATGTGTTGCAATTTGAACTAGAGGATGGATCTAAGATTTCTGCTCGTCCAAGCGGTACCGAACCTAAGATTAAATTCTATTTCAGTGTGAATACCAAAATTGCCCATGCTGCTGAATTTGACGGAGCTGAAAAAATACTGGATGAAAAAATTGAACGCATCATAAACGAATTGAAATTAAAATGAGTAAAGAGTTGTTTTTAGGGCATTTGAAAGATGGAAGTTCCGATCATGAAGATACACTTAGGCATAAGAGCATGAGAAAATCACTCATTGAAAGCATTCGTGAAAAAGGAATTACAGATGAAAATGTGCTTCGCGCGATGATGGAAGTGCCTCGTCATTTTTTCTTTGATAAGGTATTTGAAAATATAGCCTATGAAGATCGTGCGTTTCCTATTGCGGCGCAACAAACCATTTCTCAACCCTACACTGTTGCTTTTCAATCTCAATTATTGAAAGTAAATCGACATGATAAAATTCTGGAAATCGGAACAGGCAGTATGTACCAAGCGACAATCCTTGCAGAAATGGGAGCCCGTGTTTTTTCTATTGAAAGACAAAGAGAGTTGTTTAAAAAAACAAAGAGTTTCAATTTAAGAAAAAGATATCCCGAAGCCGGACTCAAGTTTTTTTATGGAGATGGATTCGCGGGTTTGCCTACCTATAAGTATTTCGATAAAATTATCATTACTTGTGGGGCGCCATTTATCCCACCGAAATTAATAGAACAGTTGAAACCCGGAGGTATTATGGTAGTTCCGGTTGCGGAAGACGAACATCATAAAATGTATCGCATCGTTAAAAACGAAGATGGAACTTACGAAGAGGAAGTGTTTACTGATTTTTCATTTGTGCCCATGTTACCTGGAACGAATTCTAATCATACTATCTAATGCGATTTTTTGCTAAAATAATATTCATTTGCAATTGTTGCTTTATTGCATCTGTCATATTTCGTTACATTGAAATCAATGCTGATAAAGCAGAAAAAAATCCTAATATAGTTGGATTTCAGCCATTGGAAAGTACTTTGATTATATTGGGTTATGGAGCTGTTTTATTTAACTTCATCTTTTTGCTGAGTAGTTTGATAATCTATCTTATCAAAAAAGAAATACCTGTTGCCCAATGGATTTTATTGTTCAATCTGGTATTATTTATTATCCAGCTTATTTACTTTCTTTATTAAATAATTCCAACATGGCAGCGCTCATCATGATGACATTCATGGGAACACATTGCTCGTAATCCGGTGCAAATTTTGAAGTATGTAAAGCTGGAATTTCGGTATTGTTTTGTAATGACTTTTCTTTTCTCTCTTTAGACAACGTGCCCATCCATAATATGTAAGAAGGAATGCTATCTGTTTGTTGCCCATAAACACTGAAATCCTCACCAATCATCATGGGTTTTATTTTCACCACAGATGCAGAACCCATGTATTTAATAAAACAATCTTTCAATAATTTCCCCAGCTCAGGATTGTTGTAAACAGAAGGGATGCTCATGTCGAGCAAATCATATTTAGGTAACATGGTTTCAGGTAAGCCAGCAGCTTTAGCCAAATGATCTCCAATTTCTTTCAATCGCTTCATGATGATATCACGGCTTTCTTTACTGAAAGTTCGAATGGTTAGTTTCAATACTACTTGATTGGGAATGACATTTCCGATAGTGCCGCCGTTAATGGCACCAACAGTTATTACACCCGGATCGATAGGAGGAAGGTTTCTACTGATGATGGTTTGAATTTCTGTTATGTATTGAGCTGCCAATACAACAGGGTCTATGCATCTTTGAGGCGCTGCACCATGTCCTCCTTTGCCATAAATAGTAATGTTCATCATGTCTACAGCTGCCATTTCATATTCATCACAAAAGCCGGCTTCGCCCACTTGCAATTCGGCATGGTCGTGTACGGCTAACTGGTAGGAGGCTTTTGGTAATAATTTGTAATTGTCGGCAGCGACAATTTTTTTAGCTCCCTGAGCTGTTTCTTCTGCGGATTGCGCTAAAAAAATAACGGTCCCTTTCCAGTCGTTTTTCATTTGCGACATCACCTTTGCCAATCCCAGCCATGAGCTCATGTGTATGTCGTGCCCGCAAGCCTGCATCACGGGATAGGTTTCATTGTCTTTTATCCCTGTGGCTTTACTGGCAAAGGGGAGTGAGGTTTCCTCTTTAACAGGAAGTCCATCCATATCTGTACGATACATGATTACAGGGCCCTTGCCATTTTTTAATACAGCGGCAAAACTTTGATATCCCAGAGAATCAACAATTTCGTAACCATAAGATTTTATTGTGCTTTTGAGATAAGCAGCGGTATTCACTTCCTTGGTACTTAACTCAGGAAATTCATGAAATCGTTTGTAACAATCATTTAAAAAACTTGCATTCTCCGCTACAATTGTCTCAACTTTTTTAAGGTTGGCAACATAGGTTTTTTGGGCGTTGGAGGATGCTGTTAGAAAGAGAGTTGTTAGGAAGAAGAAGATTTTCATACAAAAAATTTGGTTTAATGGTTTAATGGTTAACTATCGCAGCGAATTAAACCTTTAAACCAGTGCAACGATTTAAACCCTTAAACCCTGCCTACCGGCAGGCAGGCAGCGAAGCGATTTTAACCTATTTAATAACTCCCGCCACAATCCTCAACGGCGCACCACTTCCTTTTCCAATTTTCATCGGCAATGCAACAATGTAAATTCCTTTGGCAGGCAATTTGTCAAGGTTGGCAACATTCTCGAATCCTGGTTTGTTAGCGCCTAAAAGTATCTGATGGGTTTTAAAATCTTTCGATTGGCCATAATCTATGCTTGGTGTATCTAACCCCATGGCTTTAATCTTTCTGTTTTCCACTAGCCATTTGGTAGTTGCAGGGTCGATGCCAGGGAAATGTAACATGGGTATGGCTTCCGGACCTTTATTCGGCGTGCCGAAATATTTAGCGCGGTCTGGATAAAATTGACCATAGCCTGTTTTAAAAATTACAATTGTATTTTCTGCAATTTGTCCATTTTCTTTTTCCCAGTTTTCAATATCGGCTATGCTTACCTGATAGTCGCGGTTTGCTAATGCATTTTTTGAAACATCAATTACAACAGCATTACCCGTTAAGCTGCTCATGGGAATTTCATCAACAGTTTGTTTATTGGCAGCAAAGTGAATGGGCGCATCTAAATGTGTGCCCCCGTGTTCAGGTGTGCAAATGCTATAAGAAGAATAGTAAAATCCCGAAGGAGTAATGCCTTCAGCTTCTGTAGTATGTTCAAAACTCTTTACATTATTTGGCCAGTATAATGTAGAACTATCGTATGCATAGGAAAGATCAATCCATTCCATGTTTTCAAAAGAAACAGCATTATCTTTTTTGGATGAACATGAAGCTAAAAAAGCAATTATTGATAGGTAAAGTAGAAGTTTTTTCATGACTTAGTTTAAAAAATTATTGCCGCAAAATAAACATTTGTTTAAAAGGTTCAAAATGTTCAATAAGTTCAAGATGTTTTGGTCGACTAAACGAACCTTTTGAACTTATTGAACATTTTGAACAACCAATTTTCATTAACCATCAAACCAGCGAAGCGGCTTAAACCATTAAACGTTAAACGAGCGCAGCGGTTTACCCCGCCGTCGGTATATTCATAAACGCATCTTCTTCCTGACCCATTGCTACTCTTTTCATTTTATGAGCAGTGTCTTTCCCTACATAGATTTCAATTCGTCTTTCAATGAAATAAATCAAAGGTGTTAGGATAATTGCCATCGTGAATTTGTACATGTAATTCATTAAGCAAATCGCCAGCACTTTCTGCCAGCTCCAATCGTTGCCTAATTTAAATGCGATGAATAATACAATAAAGCTGTCTACAAATTGAGAAACGAAAGTAGATCCTGTGGCTCTCATCCAAATCCATTTGTCGCCTGTAGATTTTTTGATTTTGTGAAATACCGTAACGTCTATGATTTGACTGACTAAAAATGCCATCAGACTACCAAAAATAATCCACATACCTTGACCGAAAATTCCTGAGAAAGCATCTTGCATATTAGGAATTCCTTTGTCTGCATTGGAGCCAACCCACCATTCGGGAGGCGTCGTATGAATCGCCAAATAGAACATCAAAAAAGCATATGAAATCAAGCCCACGGCTATGTATGAAATTCTTCTAACCGCTTTTGGGCCATAGTATTCATTTACGATATCTGTCATAATGAATTCCAAAGGCCATAATAAAACGCCACAAGTTAAAGAGAAGGAGAGACCTGTTTCACCAAATAAAGTAAAGTTTACAGGGTCAATACCGAGTAGTTTTTCCAGTGAAAATATTTTACCGCCAATACATTCGGCAATAAGCGCATTCGCTACAAAAAACGCCGCCATGAAAATAAATACTTTTGTGGGGCGGTCATTCAGAAAATTTCTAACCATGATGTGGATTTATGTGGATGCAATTTAAGGTATAGGTTGAAATTGCCACATAAAAATGTATAATCCCCTTCGGGGATTGAGGGTTAGCCACGAATTCACGAATTATTTCACCGCGGAGAATAGACTATGAAGAGGTTTCGCAGAGTTTTTTTTTCATTAGAAACTGATAATTTCATTTCCGAAAAACCACTTTTACATTCTACATTTTACATTCTACATTTTACATTTAATATTTTACTTCCCCCTTCGGGGGATTGAGGGGGCTTTACCATCCTACATTAGTGAATTTTACATTTCCCGGTAATTCCGATTTGAAAATATTCATATTTTCTTCAACACTTGCATTGCCCTTATCTTTCATTTTTTCAGTTATGGTTTTCAACTTATTCCTGAAAAGAAATTTTTGTTTTCTGTCCATTTCTTTCAGTCGAAACGCTAGGTAATATTCTCCTTCTTTTCCCATTGGTGAAATTTTAATGGCAGTTATTTTTTGAATTTTATTGGCTTTTTTGAAGGAACCAATAAACTGTGTCAGCGGCTTTTCTGAAGGAACACCACAGCAGACACTGTGAAACTGAACAACAACAGGATAATAAAGGCTTTTTTCCTTTTTCTTATTTTGTTGTGCTTGAGAAGTAAACGTGAAAATTGAAATGGTTAAAATGCAGAGAAGCGTTTTGATTTTCATACTATGTATTTACTAATTAGATTAATTTGATTTCAAAAATACAACAGATTGTGTGATTTGCTTTTTATTTGGCTGAGGTATTATTTATAGATTTCTCAATTACTTCCTGCTCACTTCTGCCTGTCATTTCAATAATGTTAATTCTGAAAGTGATGGTTTTGATTCTGTCTTTATCATCTATCTCGCTTTTCTCCTGGTGTTCAAATTGGTGTATTCTTGATCTTGTTAGAATGACAAAAATATTTTCTTCCAAGAGTTTCGATGCTTCAAGAGCTTCTTCATTTGTTAACTCTTCAAATTTTCCATAAATGATAATACTCTTATAACTCCTCATGCTATTTACAATATCAATTTGCAAACAAACATTTGGATTTTTCCGCATGATCTTAATTTTTTTTCCTTCCTCTGATTGACAATAAATCTGCTTGCCATCAAAATAATAAGTTATTGGAATTACATAGGGATGTTTGTCGTCTGAACATCCCAATCTGCCAATATTCTGACTTTGAAGAATACCTGTAATTTCTGATTTCGTTAATTCTTTATGCATATTTTTTTCAAACAAAATACCCATTTGAATAATTGCAAAAGATGTTTTTACTTGTTTTGATTGATGAGAAAAATCATAAGTATCCTTGTTATTCGTCATGTTGAAAAGCATTACCCAATTCTACTTTTATAAAAATTAAAATTGTCATGAAAACCATTTTTATCGTAACTGATTTTTCATCAGCATCACATAATGCTTCCAAATATGGGGTAGAATTGGCAAGTGCTTTAGGCGCAAAAATTGTTTTGTTTCATGCTTACACAATTCCGTTGTCTATTCCTGAATCTTATGTAATAGTAAGCCCCGAGGAAGTTCGAAAAACTGCCGAAGAATATCTTTTGGAAGAAGTCATGAGTTTGAGAAAAAGTACAGTTCAGCCCATAGAAATCATTGCGGAAGAAGGTCCGGCCACTGATTCAATTATTAAACAAGCCATACGATATGAAAATTGTTTGATCGTAATAGGTATGAAAGGGGAAGGAGGAGTGGTAAAACGAACTTTTGGAAGTACAGTCAGCGGATTGGCTCGCAAGTCAAAACAGCCCATGATAGTCGTACCCGAAGCCGCAACATTTAAATCTATAGAAAGAATAGCGATTGCTACCGAAATGGATATACAAACTGATTTGCATTCATTTGAATGGATAAAAGATATTGGACTTGTTTATAAATCCAAAGTCTATATTATTAAAGTTCTGAAAACAAATACAAGCATAGTTGAAGAGCTATCGCACCGTTCGCATCGATTATTTAATTTATTGAAACCATTGGAAATTGAATATAAATTCCCGAGAAACGAAGATGTCACTAATGCATTACAGGATTTCTCACTGGATAATAATATAGATATAATAGCCGTTGTACCTCACCACCATTCCATCATGGAACGAATTTTTATAAAAAGCGAAACAAGACAACTGATATTTCATACCCATGTCCCCTTGCTCATTCTGCCTGAAAAAACACTGCTGCCAAAAGAAAATCAACAAAAGCTTCAAAAACAGTTCTCTTGATTTGCCACAATAAAAAAACTCCTGTTTCAAATCGGGAGTTTTTTTTGATTATGCTTTTTTGAAAGAAAGTTAAGTGGTACTGAAGAAATATTAGTTTTAAAATTTGGCTATGTCGAGTCTGTGGACGTAATATTGCGATATTGCAATATTGCAATATCGCAATATGAAAACACCAATCATATTTTTACAAAAAAAAATCCCGATTCCCATAGGCAACCGAGACCTTTTCAAAACTTGTCAACTTGTTTTAGCATAATACAGTTTGAAAATATTTTACCCATTGAGATTTAATAAAAAAGCATATCACTTACCTTTGCGCCATGACAATAGAACAATTAAAGGTTATGAGAGACCGTGTGGTGGTCTTGAGGAGGTTTCTTTGACGTCGATAACAGAGAAGCTAAAATAACAAACGACAAACAACTTTCACTGTCACCCGGTTTTTGGGATGACAATGCGCGTGCAACTTCAATCCTAAAGGAAATCAAAAACAATGAGTATTGGGTAAGTATGTATGATGCTGTTTCAATGGCAGCAGAAGACTTTGCCATTTTGTTTGATTTCTGGAAAGAAGGAGAAACCTCTGAAGAAGAGGTGAAATCGGCATTTAATAAATCGCTAGAACTAATTGAAGAGGCTGAATTTAAAAGCACGCTTAACGACCCTGCGGATGCATTGCCTGCTGTATTGCAAATTAATAGCGGCGCCGGCGGTACAGAGAGTCAGGATTGGGCAGAGATGTTAGCCCGTATGTACCGCATGTATGGTGAAAAACAAGGTTGGGCAGTTTCTGAGCTTGATTGGCAATGGGGCGATGGTGCGGGAATCAAAACCTGTACATTTCAATTTGATGGCCCATTTTCTTATGGTTTTCTGAAAGCTGAAAGTGGCGTTCATCGCCTGGTAAGAATTTCACCTTTCGATAGTAATGCCAGAAGACATACTTCATTTGCCAGCGTTTATGTGTATCCACTAATTGACGATTCCATTGAAATTACGGTCAATCCTGCTGATGTAGAATGGGCATTTTTCAGAAGTGGCGGTAGTGGCGGACAAAACGTAAACAAAGTGGAGACAGCGGTTCGGTTAACTCACAAACCCAGCGGAATCATTATTGAATGTCAACAAGCCCGAACTCAGGGCGAGAACAGAGAGAAAGCTATGGCGATGCTGAAAAGCAGATTGTATGAAGAGGAAATGCGCAGAAGACAGGAAGCGCTGGATACCAAAAATGCTACAAAAAAGAAAATCGAATGGGGATCGCAGATTCGTTCTTATGTATTCCATCCATATAAAATGATCAAAGACCATCGCACAGATTTTGAAGTGGGCAATGTGGGTCCGGTTATGGACGGAGAAATTGATGGATTTATTAAGGCGTATTTGATGAGTGAGAAGGAGGG
>CALPIT020000104.1 GCA_943323705.2 Streptomyces griseus | reverse complement strand
TTTGCGAAAGAATTCCTGCACCTCAAGGCGATCCTAATGCACCATTACAGGCATTGATATTTGATAGTGTTTTCAATAGTTTCAGAGGAATTATCATTTACTATAGAATTTTCAACGGAACTATTAAAAAAGGAGATAAGGTTAAGTTTTTCAGTACCGATATGACTTATGAAGCGGATGAAGTGGGTATCCTAAAATTGGGAATGGAGAAAAAAGACAGTGTTCATTGTGGGGATGTGGGATATATCATTACAGGTATAAAAAATGCCAAGGAAGTAAAAGTAGGAGATACGCTTACTACAGTTGCCAATCCTACTCATGAAAGAATTGATGGTTTTGAGGATGTAAAGCCAATGGTATTTGCTGGAATTTTCCCTGTAGATACTGACAAATTTGAGGAATTAAGAGACTGCATGGAAAAGCTTCAATTAAATGATGCTTCTCTTACATTTGAATTGGAAACCTCTCAGGCATTGGGCTTTGGTTTTCGTTGTGGATTCCTTGGATTGTTACATATGGAAATCATTCAGGAGCGTCTTGAAAGAGAATTCAATCAAACAGTAATCACCACCGTTCCAAACGTAAGCTTTATTGCTTATACCAATAAAGGTGAAAAAATTGATGTTCACAATCCAGCCACTTTACCAGATCCAACTAGAACTGACAGGATTGAAGAACCATTTATTAGAGCACAGATTATCACCAAACCAGATTATATCGGCAACATCATGACGCTGTGTATAGGCAAACGTGGTAATTTGATACATCAAGGTTATCTCACACCTTCAAGAGTGGAATTGACTTTTGAAATGCCGTTAACTGAAATTGTATTTGATTTTTATGATAAACTAAAATCTCAAACCAGAGGTTACGCTTCTTTTGATTATTCGCCAATCGGATTCAGAGACAGTGATATCGTAAGAATGGATATCTTGTTAAATGGCGAAAAAGTAGATGCTTTGAGTGCTTTAATTCACAGAAGTCGATCGCATGAATTTGGAAGAAAGCTTTGTGAGAAACTAAAAGAACTTTTAACTCGTCAACAATTCCAGATTGCGATACAAGCCGCTATTGGCGCCAAAGTGATCGCCCGTGAAAATATCAGTGCGATGCGTAAAGATGTTACCGCAAAATGTTATGGTGGTGATATCAGCCGTAAACGAAAACTACTTGAAAAACAAAAAGAAGGTCAAAAGCGCATGCGCCAGATAGGAAATGTGGAAATACCACAAGAGGCATTTTTGGCAGTGTTGAAGTTGGATGATTAAAAAAACACACTCTAACTTTTCGCAACAGTTGGAAACCTGCGATAGAAATAAAAAATTAGAAAGCTGATTAACGCTGAGTTTTTCGCACCGGTTATAAACCGTCGCTAGAAACCGTCGCTAATCAGCCTTTTTCTTTGGGGGAATTACAGAAAACTATTTATGAGCTTCAATTTTCTTTACGAAATTGGCTTTAGGTTGAGCACCAACTAATTTATCAACTACTTCTCCGTTTTTAACGAATAAAATAGCAGGAATACTGGTAATGCCATAATCCATTGAAACTTGTGGATTGTGATCTACGTTCACTTTCCCGATTTTAACTTTTCCATCATATTCTTTAGCTAATTCTTCGATAACGGGTCCGATAGCTCTGCAAGGGCCACACCATTCTGCCCAAAAATCTATTACAGATAATTTATCTGAATCTAATACTTCTGCTTTGAAGTTTGCGTCTGTAAATTCGAATGCCATGTTTTTATTTTTTAGATTTTAAATGTATTTATTAAAGGGACACAAATTTAAGTCCATATTTATTTCATGCACAAATGACATATCCACATCGATTGCATTAAATGTTGAAAGAAAAATTTAGGCAACTTGTCATATTGTCGAAACATATACGTCAATGTGTTTATTCAATGCAAGGAATTCGATGATGTCATCATTCATAGTAATTCCTTTTTCAAAACCCGACATACCCAATTTCTTTTGCCTTAATTCATCGATGATGTTGAATTTGATCGTTGTCTTTCCTGGATGTTTTTTAGTGTTTTCTTCAAGGAAGGTGATTAATTTTTCATCTACAAACTGAGGAGACATTTCCAAAATTACTTGTTTTGTGATGGTTGTTTTCAACGTCTCCAATAAATGGAATTTTGATATTTTGAATTCGTATTGACCATTATTAAATCGCTGCTTGAATGCCCCTTCTAACAAAACTATTCTTCCCGCTTCGAGGTAATGAGAATATTTCTGATAATCTTCACTCCAAAGCATGAATTCAGTTTTACCACTGAAATCTTCAAGATGCAACACTCCAAAATTCTTACCGGTTTTGGTCAAACGATGCTGGGCATCAATTACCAAACCTGCAAGTCGAAACTGCCTGGTATTGGGCGTTTCAGCGATTGCATTTTTTACAATATTGAATTCGTTGAGAGGATTGATGTTGTAATAAGCCAATTCAAATTTGAAATTATCCAATGGATGTCCACTCATATACATACCCGTTACATCGCGTTCAAAATCGAGTTGCTCAATGAGTTGAAATGGAGCACAAGGTGGAATTTTTGGCGGTATGATTTCAGGCATTTGCATGTCGCCAAATAATGTATTAGTTGCACTTGATGACTGAGATTGATACACCGAACCAAATTTGAGAATCTTTTCCAGTGCATTGGTATCACCAGGTGCCTGATAGAAAAATTGAGCACGATGCATGTCTTTAAAACAATCAAAAGCACCGCTGTGAATCAAACTTTCAACTGATTTTTTATTGACCGATCTGAGATTGGATCTTTTTACTAAATCAAAAACATCTTTAAAATGTCCGTTCTTGCCTCTTTCTTCAATGATGTTATCAATGGCCGCTTCGCCCACACCTTTCAAGCCACTAAAACCAAATCGGATTTCACCTTTTTTATTTACTGCAAAACCACTTTGAGATTCATTGATATCCGGTCCCAATACTTTCAAACCCATGGATTTACATTCCTCCATGAAGAAAGTAATTTTTTCTATACTGCCTGCATGATTGAGAACAGCTGCCATATATTCACTCGGATAATGTGCTTTTAAATAAGCTGTCTGATAGGCTACAAAAGCATAACAAGTTGAGTGAGATTTATTGAAAGCGTATTGTGCAAAGGCTTCCCAGTCTGTCCATATTTTATCCAACTTATCTTTAGGATGTCCTTTTGCTGTAGCTCCTTCAACAAACTGCACCTTCATTTTATTCAGCGTGGCAATCTGCTTTTTACCCATGGCTTTTCTCAACACATCCGCATCTCCTTTGCTAAATCCTGCGAGCTTTTGAGAGAGCAACATCACCTGTTCTTGATAAACTGTAATGCCGTAAGTTTCTTCCAAATATTCTTGCATGTCATCAACATCATAAGTCACAATTTCCTTTCCATGTTTACGTGCAATAAACTGAGGAATATAAGCCATTGGGCCTGGTCTGTACAAGGCGTTCATGGCAATCAAATCATCAAATTTATCTGGCTTAAGCTCGCGAAGGTATTTCTGCATACCGGCACTCTCAAACTGGAAAGTGGCATTGGTATCACCTTGCTGATATAAACGATAAGTTTTTTCATCATCAAGCGGCACATTATCAATTTCAATTTCTACTCCATGATTTTGCTTGATTAATGCCAACGCGGTTTATAAAATAGACAATGTTTTCAATCCCAAAAAGTCCATTTTGATAACTCCGGCCTCTTCAATGGTATTTCCTTCAATTTGTGTGAGCCAAAGATCAGATTCTTTTGAAGTAGCAACAGGAATCAAATCTGTTAGATCTTTAGGTGCAATGATGATGCCTGCTGCGTGAATACCCGTATTTCTTACAGAACCTTCAAGCACTTCAGCTTCGTGTAAAATTTTACTTTGTAAGTCATTCCCGTTATAGATTTCTCTGAGTTTTTTTACCCCTTCGAAATCTTCAGAACTGAGCTGTTCCTTTTCTTCAAGAGACTTTTCACCATCTTTAGCTTCTTTAGTGGTGAATGGCGCTTTCAATAAACGCTTTAATGAAATGCCTGGTTTTTCAGGTATCAATTTTGTAATCGCACGGCTTTCTGCCAATGGTAAATCCATTACTCTCGCCACATCGGCGATACTGCTTTTCGCAGCCATGGTACCATAGGTAATGATTTGAGCCACTTGATTTTTGCCATATTTCTGTACTACATAATCGATAACTTTCTGTCGGCCTTCATCATCGAAGTCCGTATCAATATCGGGCATGGACTTACGCTCGGGATTTAGGAAACGCTCAAACAGCAATTTGTATTTGATAGGATCGATGTTGGTAATCCCAATACAATAGGCAACCACACTTCCAGCAGCTGAACCACGACCAGGGCCAACAAACACACCGATTTCTCGTCCGGCTCTTATGAAATCACTTACAATCAAGAAATAACCCGCGAATCCCATTTTCTCAATAACGCCTAACTCAAATTGAATTCTTTCTTCGGCTTCGGGAGTTAGAATTTTATATCTTTCTCTTGCACCTGCCCATGTGATACTTGCGAGATATTCATCCTGTGTTTTGAAATTTGCAGGCACCACAAAATGGGGTAGTAGTATGTCCTTTTTTAAATCAAGCAATTCTACTTTATCTACAATTTCATTTGTATTGTCAATGGCTTCGGGTAAATCAAAAAACACCTTGCTCATTTCCTCTGATGTTTTGAAATAAAACTGGTCATTGGGAAATGCAAATCGTTTATTCTTGGTCAACACATCATCATCAGAAAATTCTCTAAGTGCTGGAGTACTTTGCTTTTCACCGGTATTGATACATAACAAAATATCATGTGCATTAAAATCACTTTGATCCACATAATGACTGTCATTACTAGCGATAACTTTTACATTATACTTCTTGGCAAAACGCAGCAATATCTCATTTACTTTATCTTGTTCTGCCATACCATGACGCTGCAGTTCTACATAATAATCATCCTGAAAAATATTCAACCACCACTTGAATTCATTTTCACCTTCTGCTTCGCCACTTTTCAATATCGTTTGAGGCACCAACGCGCCTAAACAACAAGTTGTAGCAATCAAGCCTTCATGATATTTATGAATAAGTTGCTTGTCGATTCTTGGATATTTGGAATACATGCCTTCAATGTATCCTAAAGAAGTAAGCTTAACTAGATTTTTATATCCTTGTTCATTTTTAGCGAGCAATATTTGATGGTGGCGTGGATCTTTTTCTTCTTTGCTAAAAGTTTTTCTAGTTCTGTCTTGAGTAATGTAAAATTCACACCCAACAATCGGCTTTACTTTTGGCTTCCCAAACTCGTCTACATTATTGTAAGCTTCTTTTACAAATTCAAATGCGCCGAACATGTTTCCATGATCACTAATCGCCAAAGCCGGCATACCATCTTTAATTGCTTTCTTGTAAAGATTTTTAATAGATGCGGCTCCGTCGAGCAGCGAGTATTGGGTATGGACATGTAAGTGACTAAATTTCATTTCAAATATCAGATGGATTTATAAATACATTTGAAAAATTTAATAGAAAAATCATACTATAAAAAGCTTCAATTGTATAGAAACATCAGCCTTCAAATATCGTATTGTTTAGCCTATAAAACTTGCAGGATTTTTCCACATTGAATGATATTTTGCTTAAAAAAAGAGAAAAAATAGTCAGGATAGCACAATCAATTGGTTATTTTTGCAGACTGATAAAAAAATAGCTTTTTTTGCCAATCAATATTTAAAGTTGAATGTTGGCATTCATTAATACCTCAACCATAAACAAATTGCTTAAAAATAAAAGCAACATATTATTTTTATTTTTTTCACTAGTTGTTATGCAATTATGTGCCCAAAAAAATAAAGCCCCAAA
This sequence comes from Streptomyces griseus, assembly GCA_943323705.2. Classification (GTDB taxonomy): domain Bacteria; phylum Bacteroidota; class Bacteroidia; order Chitinophagales; family Chitinophagaceae; genus Ferruginibacter. The sequence goes on along the minus strand of CALPIT020000104.1, from coordinate 2,710 downwards.
ATCAAATACTCCCCATTTTATAGAGGGTATTGAATTAAACAGAAATACAGGAGTTAATAACCCAATAATTATTAAAGACGATAATTCTAATTTCAGCCAGTCTAAAATCATTACATCAAATGAGCAACCGGAGGAAAATGAGGAAATTAATTCATTACAAATTAAATATGCTCAATTGCTTGATGTAGAGATTGAAAAAACAAATAACAATCAACTTTACCAATTCATTGAAGAATGGATAGATACTCGATATAGATATGGAGGCAGCACAAAATCAGGCATCGATTGTAGTGGATTTAGCAGTATGTTATGTAAAGAAGTTTACAAAATAAAATTACCACGAATGGCTAGCGAACAATATAAAGCCTGTGAAAAAATAAATAAAGAAAACTTGACTGAAGGTGATCTGGTTTTTTTCAATACAAGAGGTGGTGTAAGTCATGTAGGTGTTTATCTGATGAATGACTTTTTTATTCACTCCAGTACCAAAGAAGGTGTTATCATCAGCAGCTTACATGAAGACTATTACCACAACAGATTTATTGGAGCCGGAAGATACATCACACCAGAACAGCAAAAGCTGGTACAACAGGATTAATTAATTTGTTTGGTAACTACGTAAAAAGAAGCATTTACTTTCAAAGTCTTTTCAACGGATTTTATTTTAGTTGACTTAAAAACTGTTTTTGGGTAGATCCATTTCTCTTTGTTATTTCCGATTGTTATTTTGACTGGCATATCAAATCCATCAACTACATTTTCCCATTTATAAAATAATTTTCCATTTCTGAATTGATAAGTCAATTGAGGAATTTTTGTAGTTCTCAGATACTGATTGAATACTTTCGAAAAATCAATTCCTGACTTTTTTGACATGTAATTTTCTATTTGAAATGTGGTTACAGTTTGATGATAAAAATCTTTAGACATATCATTCAAAAGATTTCTGAATTTTTGATTGTTGTCAATGATTTGTCTAATGGCATGAATCATATTGGCGCCTTTGTCGTACATATCGCCACTGCCTTCATGATTGACTCCATAATCACCTATGATGGGCACATCATTACTAATATTTCTTCTCAGACCGATAACGTATTCATTGCTAGCTTTTTTTCCATAATAATATTCAGTGAATAACACTTCGCTATAATTGGTAAAACTTTCATGAACCCACATATCAGCAATATCTTTTGAAGTAATGCTGTTTCCAAACCATTCGTGACCACTTTCATGTACAATGATAAAATCCCATTTCATACCATGTCCGGTGCCGGAGCGATCGCTACCCATGTAACCTTTCAAGTATCCATTACCGTAAGCTACTGCACTTTGATGCTCCATACCTAAATATGGCGCTTCTACCAATTTGTAACCATCATCATAAAAAGGATAGGGGCCAAACCAATATTCAAGTGCGGTGACTAATTTCTTCGCATCAGTGAAATGAATTTTTGCTTTTTCTAAATTGTCATTCAACACCCAATAATCCATATCCAAATTGCCTTTCAATCCATTATATTTTTCAGAAAAATGAGTGTATTTGCCGATGTAGGGAATGATGTCGTAATTGTTGATTGGAGATGTTACTTCCCAAGTATAAACAGCAAGTTGATTGTCTATTTTTTTTATTGATGTCAATCTTCCATTTCCAATGGCTTGTAATGTATCCGGAACAATAATATTTAAAGTTGAGCCATTATCAGGCTCATCAGCTTGACTGTCTTTACAAGGAAACCACACACTGGCACCCAAACCCTGACAAGCGACACTTACCCATGGATTTTTTTGTTTATCGTATGACCAAACCCAGCCGCCATCCCACGGTGCTTGTTTTGCTTTTCGTGGTCTGCCGTGAAAATATATTTCAATTTTTTTCTGTGGATACATTGCATTTTGTATTGTTGGAATAAAATTTATCCAATACACATTTCCTTCTCTACTGAATGACAATTGTTGTTGGTTTACAATAATACTGTCAATTTGCATGGGCTCTTGTAGGTCAAGCTGCATAGTAGTCATCCCACTATCTTGGATGGTCATTACATTCAATCCTTCTATAGTTTGATTGACAATATCAGGCTTAATGGTGAGGTTATAATGAAGCACATTCCATTTCAATCGACCAACGCCAATGCTTCCTCTTAAGGTATCTTGATGAGAATATTGTTGAGCAAAAACGCAATTGCTTAACATCAAAAAACAGATGATTAAAAATGGGGTGATATGTGTTTTATTCATTTGTGCAAATTAATATTAAAATCGAAATTGTAGCCATTGAATTAAATGTCACCATACGTTCAAGAGACGACATATTCCTATGGAACATTTTTATTTGATTTGAAATCAAATAATTTTCATTTCGCTGAAACGCTAAATCCAGCGAAACGAAATAAACCATTAAACCAGCGCAGCGAATTAAACCCTTATACCAGCATAGCGTATTAAACCATTAACCAAAAAAAACGCAACGTACCTTTCAGGAGACATTGCTGAGAAGTAGGAATTAAACCATTAAACCAGCATAGCGACTTAAACCCTTAAACCCTGCCTACCGGCAGGCAGGCAGCGTAGCGTTTTAAACCATAAACCTTAAAAAAAACGCAACGTCCCTTTCAGGAGACATTGCTGAGAAGTAGTACCCATCCAGCTTATCCAGCTTATCTGGCTTATCCAGCTTATCTGGCTTATCTAGCCTATCCAGCATATC
>CALPIT020000103.1 GCA_943323705.2 Streptomyces griseus | reverse complement strand
TTGGTGCAAAGTGAATTGTGTGCAGCCAACGACAAACCTATAGAACCACAAACTTTTGCTATCTCCTGTATGATGACATTATATTCAAAATAGCCAAGCCCGGTTCCACCATATTGCTCAGGCACCAACACACCCATCATTCCAAGACTACCCAATTGTTTAAAAACATGAACAGGGAATTCCTGAGATTCATCCCATTCCATTAAATAAGGTTTGATCTGTTGCTGGGCAAAATCTTTAGCAGTTTGTGCTACCTGTTGCGTTAGTTCTGTTTCTAGAAATTCCATAAAAGCATTTGATTGAGGTTGCAATTTAGGGAATTTGTAATACCAACAACTGTTAGTTTTTTAAGAATTTGTTATCAAATAATGTGAGAGCTGATTGAACGTTTTTTCGTCTATTAGGATGATTTTTTGAATATCGTCTAACGATTTAAAACTTCCGTGTTGATTGCGATAGTTGATGATTGCATTCGCTAATTTATATCCAATGTAAGGATGAGATTTTAACATCAAAAAATCTGCTGAATTGACATTTATTTTCTTCAGATTATCTGAAATCAACACGTTTTCTTTTAATTTTTGAAAAACAGAATCAGGCAAACCCCATACTTCTTTCAATTGTTCCTTGATATAAAAGCCGCCAAGCTTGTTTCTGTATTTTATGATTCTCCCCGCCAAAGCGGGACCAATTCCAGGTAGCCATTCCATTAACGATGACTCAGCAGTATTTATATCTATGAATTTATTGGAGTTCTTTTGTGAGAAATGAGTATTTGTATTTTTTTCGTTTGCAATTTTTGGAATAGATACGATTTTCACAAAAGGCATCAAGTCTTTAATCTGATTTGGACTCAATCCCCATATTTTTTTCAAATCTTCTGGGACTTTAAACTTGCCGCCTTTGGAAATATATTTTATTATCGTTTCAGCAGTCTTTTCTTTAACACCTAGTTTCGTCCATTCCTCTTTAGTACAAGTATTGGGATCAAATTCGAAATATTCAACTTTGCGAGATTCATAAGCAGTTATATCATGTCCAGTTGTTCTCTCTTTCGAAATGAATTCATAATTTCCCTTCTGATATTCATGTTGTTCTTCCGGCAATTTTTCAATTTGAATCGCAGCATCTTCTCGATTTGAAAAATAAGTATAAACATCAGGCCAACCATAAATTAACAGGTTTAATACCAATATCAACACTATGCCATTTTTTTCTTTGCGAGAAAAATAGAACAAATCATTTTCATTTTTTTGCATCAATAAAACTATGCCGTTCGTAAAAAATAAAAAGGAGAAAAAAACGGAAATTTTAGCAGTTTATCACCAACCCATCGAAGGCCAATTGCTTACCAATCGGCAATTCAGCGTTGATAGCTGCATGTTTTCCTAACTGATGGCTAATGTGTGTAAAATAAGCATCCGGGACCTTCAAGGCATCAACTACATCTATGGCTTCTTGTAAAGTATAATGAGAAAGATGCTTTGCTTTGCGAAGTGCATTTAATACCATAATCTTACTGCCTTCGATTTTTTGCATTTCGGATGGTTCTATTCTGTTGGCATCGGTGATGTAGGTAAAGTTTCCGAAACGAAATCCAAGAACCGGCATTTTAAGATGCCAAACCCATATTGGCATAACCGGAATATCACCTATGAGAAAAGTTGAATCTGGTATATTATGCAAATTGATTTCTGGGATGCCTGGATAACGCTGAGCCGTAAACGCATAATGAAACTCTGTCTTTAAGGCATTTTGCGTCAACTCGTTTGCATACACATCCATTGGTTGCTGATGAAAATAATTGAACGCTTTTATGTCGTCCAATCCGGCAATATGATCTTTATGAGGATGCGTAAATAAAACAGCGTCTAGCTTTTTAACTTGAGCTCTCAGCATTTGAGTACGAAAATCAGGTGTGGTATCAATAACAATAGAAGTATTATCAGACTCAACCAGGATACTGCTTCTTAATCGCTTGTCTTTCTCATCAATGGATTCACAAACTTCACAATCACAAGCAATCATGGGCACGCCACTGCTTGTACCTGTTCCTAAAAAAGTTATTTTTAATGGAGGAACAAACATGGATGTTAAATAATAAATGGAATGAGATAAAAGACTGATTAGTGGTGTACTTCCATAGTCATCAACTCTTCATATAACTTCTGACTTTCGTGAGTCAGAACATCAATATTCAAATTCAACAAAGGCAACAAATCAATTAAAGTATTGATGCGGCCTTCTGTTTGGAGAAATTTATTTAAAACAACTACTTTCTTGGCTTGTAAAATGCAATAACCACTTTGAAAAGTACCTCTTTCGTAACGAATAATGTATCCACCGTCTTCTATTACTCTTTCCACTTTGTCTAATGTATGTTGAGTGAATTTCATTTTTGAAAAATTTAGTCAATGCAACTTGATAAAATAAACTGACAACTGGTAATTAATTTTTCAACAAGCGTTGATAACTAATTACGCAATTAAGGTTTAACCACGAAGGCACGAATGTTTTTTTGCCACGAAGGCACACAGGCACAAAGTTTCACGAAGATTTACTCGGATATTTTTTGCCACAAAGGCAAAAAGGCACAAATCATCCCGAAGATTTATTATATCAATTAATAAACTATTTTTTGTGGTTATTGGTGTCTTAGTGCCTTAGTGGCAAAATAACTACTTCGAAGACATTCTAATCACCGGAATAATCATTTCCTCCAAACTGATACCGCCGTGCTGAAAAGTATTTTTATAATAATTCACGAAATGATTGTAGTTGTTGGGATAGCACAAAAACAAATCGCCTTTCGCAAAAATATAAGATGAATTTACATTAGGTACGGGCAAGCCTGCTTCTTTAGGATCACGGAAAGCCAGTACATCTTTGGCTTCGTAATTGAGATTCCTTCCGTGTTTGTAACGAAGATTGGCTGTTGTTTGTTTGTCGCCGATAACTTTCGCTGCTGTTTTTACTCTCGTACTTCCATGGTCGGTAGCCACGATGAGATTGATGTTTTTTTCTGCTATTTTTTTAAGCCCTTGGTGTAAAGGACTATGTTCAAACCAGCTTGCCGTTAAGCTTCTGTAACTAATTTCATCACCAGCTAATTCTTTCAATACCTCCATTTCTGTTCTGGCATGACTCAACATATCTACAAAATTGTAGACAATTACATTGAGGTCGTTTTGCAACAGGTTGTGCATGTTATCAACCATTTTTTGTCCATCGAAATTGTTGGTGATTTTTGTATACGAGAATTTGATATCGCCTTTTCCCAAGCGTTTGAGCTGTGCTCTTAAAAACTCTTCTTCGTGAAGATTTTTTCCGCCTTCGTCGTCATCATTTTTCCATTGAGCAGAAAATTGTTTTTCTATATCTATTGGCAACATACCAGCAAAAACCGCATTACGAGAATATTGAGTGGCCGTAGGTAAAATAGAATAAAAAGTCTCTTCTTCATGTATTCTGAAGGTTTCTGCAAATATGGGTTGAATGGTTTTCCACTGGTCAAACCTTAAATTATCAATCAATACAAAAAACAAAGGCGTTCCTTTTTGTAGATGCGGCAGCACTTTAAATTTCAAAAGATTGTGGCTCATAATTGGACCATCAGTGCTTTTAGGCGACACCCAAGAAGCATAATTTTTTGAAATAAATTTGAAGAATTCTGTATTGGCTTCTTGCTTTTGTGTTTGAAAAACCTCTTGCATTTCGGGACTGTCGCTTTTCTGAATTTCCAATTCCCAGTACACGAGCTTTTTGTATATTTCCATCCATTGATGGTAATCAGGATTGCCACTTAAAGCCATAAACAAACTACTGAATTCCTGTTGATAGGCAGAAGTTGTTTTTTCAGCCACCAGTCTTTTATTGTCTATCAATTTTTTTAAACTTAGCCAAACCTGATTGGGGTTTACCGGCTTGATCAAATAATCGCTAATCTGACTGCCGATAGCTTCATCCATCAGGTTTTCAGCTTCATTTTTTGTAATGAGCACTACAGGCAAATTGTTGTTGATTTCTTTAATTTGTTGTAAGGTTTGTAAACCAGTAATGCCCGGCATCGATTCATCCAACAAAACCACATCAATAAAATTATCTTTTACAAATTCCAAAGCATCAAAGCCATTGGTTTTTGTAACCACCTCATATCCTTTATTTTCAAGAAACATGATTTGAGAATTCAGACTTTCTATTTCGTCGTCAACCCAGAGGATTTTTGGTTTGGTCATAAACTGATTTTTAGAATGATTATATGAGGGACTTGATCTTTTGAGTTTTTTTGTTCAATAGGTTCAAAAGTTCAAGATGTTCAAAAGGTTGAGCATCAACTTTTGAAAAAACATTTTGAACCTATTGAACATCAAACCTTTTAAACATTGTTTCAACGCCTACAAATGTAATTTTTTAAATTAATGCTTTGTAGCTTTGCCAAACAAAAGAATTGATTTAACAGATAATTTCCATTTAAACAGCATTGATGAGATTTCACAAAATAATTAACGACCCGGTTTATGGCTTTATCACTATTGATGATGAGCTGATTCATAAAATCATCGCACATCCATATTATCAGAGACTTCGTCGCATTCATCAAATGGCGATGGCGCATTTGGTTTACCCAGGTGCTGTTCATACTAGATTACATCACTCACTAGGCGCATATCATTTGATGAGATCTGCTTTGCATGAGCTCCTTCTTAAAGGCGTAGACATCACTCCGGAGGAACAACAAGCAGCCAAAATCGCCATTTTGCTTCATGATATTGGGCATGGACCTTTTTCCCATGCGCTTGAACACGTGCTGGCAGAACACTTGCATCACGAAGAGTTGTCGCTCATGTTGATTAAAGAATTGAATAAGGAGTTTGAAGGCAAATTGCAAATGGCCATTGATATTTTCACCAATGTATACCCGAAAAAGTTTTTACATCAATTGATCAGCGGGCAATTGGATGTAGACAGAATGGATTATCTCACCCGCGACAGTTTTTTTACCGGAGTAAATGAAGGTGTAATTGCGTATGACAGAATCATTAAAATGCTCACCGTTCACAATGGAGAGTTGATGGTGGAAGAAAAAGGTATTTATTCCATAGAGAAGTTCCTAGTGGCAAGAAGGTTGATGTACTGGCAAGTTTACCTTCACAAAACAGTATTAAGCGCAGAACAAATGCTTCAAAGAATTATCAAAAGAGCCAAATACATTGGAGCGGTTTGCAATGAACCATTAAATAGCTTTATCAACTCGCCAATTGAAAATGTAACATTGGAGCAATTCTGCAGTATTGACGATTTTGATGTAATGATGGCCATAAAACAATGGTGTACTCATGAGGACGTCGTTTTAGCTACTTTATGTAAAGGAATCATCGACAGGCACCTATTAAAAGTTAGATATCAATCAGAGCCGATCTCAGAAAAAATCATTAAAGAAAAAACTGAAGCAACGAAAAGACATTATAATTTGTCTGAAGAAGAAGTGCAATGGCTGGTATACACCGGAGAAGCCTCAAGCAGTACCTATAACTTTGAAAATGAAACGATTAAGATTCTATTCAAAGATGGAATTGTGAAAGATATCACCGAAGTTGACAATGCCCTGATTACCGAAAATCTTAGAGGAAAAGTCAAGAAATATTACATTTGCCATCCAGCATAAAATAGGAAATCGATTTAAAAATGACATTCAGCGCAGCTCAGATAGCTCAGGTTATTAACGGAAAAATTGAAGGCAATCAAGAATCTATTGTAGTTTCTTTTGGAAAAATAGAAGAAGCAAAGGAAGGTCAGTTGGCTTTTTTGGCCAACCCCAAATACGAAGAATATCTATACACTACATCTGCAACCATTATCATTATCAATGAAACACTGGAGCTTAAAAAGCCGGTGAATTCCACACTTATTCGCGTACCTGACGCTTATGCTGCATTTGCCGGATTGTTAGATGCCTATCAACAAATGAAATCAAGTATGGTTACCGGTGTTCAGGAACCAGTATTTATACATGCATCTGCTAAAACCGGAAACAATGTCTTCATAGGAGCATTTGCATGTTTGAATGAAAATGTGGTGGTTGGAGATGGAACAAAAATCCATTCAGGAGCTTATTTAGGAAATAATGTTACCGTTGGTCAAAATACCATTATAAATGCTGGTGTAAAAATTTATCACGAATGTGTGATTGGTTCCAACGTAATCATACATGCTGGTGCAGTAATCGGCAGCGATGGCTTTGGTTTTGCGCCAATGCCCGATGGAACGCTTAAAAAAGTCCCTCAGATTGGTAATGTGGTGATTGAAGATCATGTAGAAATAGGCGCCAATTCTACAATTGACAGAGCTACAATGGGCAGCACCATCATTCGAAAAGGGGTTAAAATAGACAATCTTGTGCAAATTGCTCACAATGTAGAAGTTGGTAGCAATACTGTAATTGCCGCTTTTGCAGGTATCAGCGGCAGCACCAAAATTGGAAAAAATGTAATGATAGGCGGTCAGGCTGGATTGGCTGGTCATATTTCAGTAGCCGATGGCACAAAAATTACTGGCAAAAGCGGCATCACGAAAACTGTAAAAATGCCAAATACTGTTTTAGATGGTAATCCCGCAATCGATTTTACCATTTCGATGAAAAATAAAGCTCATCAAAAAAACCTTCCTCAACTTGAAAAAAGAGTTAAAGAGCTGGAAGATTTAGTGAAAAGATTGTCGAATAATCAATAATCTGCTTATTCCGCTCCCTTTACATAGCTCATGGCTGATATTTTTAGAATATATTTGCCGAAATTCAAAAAAGCATGGATCAGAATTTTAATCCCGATAAACAACATACACTTGCTGAATCGGTAAATATTTCAGGAACAGGTCTTCATACCGGTATAAATGTAGATATGACGTTGAGACCTGCTAATCCGGGTTACGGCTTTCAGTTTCAACGAGTTGACTTGCCAGATACACCTCCAATTAAGGCAGATTGTGACTTAGTTACAGATACTTCAAGAGGTACAACCTTAGAGCAAGGTCCTGTAAAAGTGAGCACTGTTGAACATATTTTGGCAGCTTTGGTGGGTATGGGCGTCGACAATTGCTTGATAGAAATTAATGGACCCGAAATTCCAATCATCGATGGTAGTAGTAGTCCATTTATGGAACTAATTGAAAATGTTGGAGTTATCGAACAAGATGCTGCAAAAGTTTGGTATACCATTGACACCAATATTAGTTATTATGATGAGGTGAAGAATGTAGAAATGACTGCACTTCCTGCTACAGGATATGAAATCACTACTTTAATTGATTTTAATAGTCCAGTATTAGGCACGCAATATGCGACATTGAAAAAGATGTCTGATTTCAAAAAGGAAATCGCGCCCTGCAGAACTTTTTGCTTCCTTCATGAGTTGGAAATGCTGTTAGACAATAATTTGGTTAAAGGTGGCGATATCAATAACGCAATAGTTGTAGTAGATAAACCCATCGACAAACCTGCCATGGACCGTTTGGCAAAGGCATTTGGCAGAGAAACTGTGGAAGTTAAATCTGAAGGCTATTTGAATAACCTAGAATTACACTTTCCAAATGAGCCTGCTAGGCATAAACTATTAGATATTGTCGGTGACTTGGCTTTAATTGGCTATCCAATAAAATCTCATATCATTGCTAACCGTCCGGGTCATAGTAGCAATGTGGAATTTGCCAAGAAGATCAAACAATACATAAAGAAGAATAAACATACGAAAGGCATTCCTGTTTATGATCCAACACAGCTTCCTGTATATAATTTTCAACAAATTGAGAAAACTTTACCTCACAGATATCCTTTTTTACTCGTAGATAAAATTATTGAGCTCAGTGACACTTGCATTATAGGAATTAAAAATGTAACTTTCAACGAATTCTTTTTTCAGGGGCATTTTCCGGGAAATCCGGTAATGCCTGGGGTGTTACAAATTGAAGCTTTGGCACAAACGGGAGGTATTCTTTGTATTAACACCATGCCTGAAGGAAATTATGACACTTATTTTCTGAAAATAGACAATTGTAAGTTTAAACAGAAAGTAGTACCGGGAGATACGATGATATTGAAAATGGAGTTGATTGAGCCTATTAGAAGAGGGATTTGTGTCATGAAAGGAAGTGTATATGTTGCTAACAAACTTTGTACCGAAGGGGAATTTACAGCCCAGTTGGTAAAAAGAATCGATAATTAAGTTTTGAAAATAAAAAGACCATGATTCACCCACAAACGTACATTCATCCGAACGCCAAACTGGGGACAAATGTAAAAATTGATCCTTTTAGCGTTATTCATCAAAATGTTGAAATAGGTAGCGGCACCTGGATAGGTAGCAACGTTACCATTATGGAAGGCGCAAGAATTGGCGAAAATTGCCGAATTTTTCCTGGAGCCGTTATCGCAGGTATCCCTCAAGATTTGAAATACGAAGGAGAAGATACTACTGTTATAATTGGTAATAATACCACTCTCAGAGAATTTGTGACCATAAACAAAGGAAGTAAAGACAAATGGACCACCAAAGTTGGTGATAATTGTCTGATTATGGCATATAGTCATAT
>CALPIT020000102.1 GCA_943323705.2 Streptomyces griseus | reverse complement strand
CTGGGGCTACTACAGAATTGTAGTTGGTTTTATTCTCCTGGCTTTAATTTTTACCGGATACATTCAGGCTTGATGAAATAAGTTTGGTTGATTATTTTGAATTGTAGTATTTTCAACTATCAATCAATATTTTATGCAGACTGCCTCAAAAAAAGTCATTAACGGATGGGCTATGTACGACTGGGCCAATTCAGTTTACAATCTGGTGATCACTTCCACAATTTTTCCTGCTTACTACGAAGCTGTTACAAGCGATAACGACCCTAATACAATAGATACGGTTACTATTTTCGGAACTACTTACAATAATACGTCACTATATAATTACGCACTCGGTATTGCCTTTATAGTGGTTGCCATTATGAGTCCTTTATTGTCTTCTATCGCTGATTACAAAGGCAATAAAAAGCAATTCCTTTTCTTCTTTTGTACTTTGGGAAGTATTGCCTGTGGCTCCTTATACTTTTTCGACAGCCATAATCTAATGTTTGGACTTCTTGCTATGATGATTGCCTGCATTGGGTTCTGGAGTAGTCTGGTTTTTTATAATTCTTACCTTCCTGAAATTGCCGCTCCAGAAGACAGAGATCGTATTAGCGCAAAAGGTTTTGTAATGGGTTATGTTGGCAGTGTATTGCTTCAAATTATTTGTTTCGTATTGGTATTAAAACCTGAATTATTTTCGATCACAACTTCCAAAGCATCGCAAATTTCTTTTTTAATGGTGGGGATTTGGTGGTGGGGTTTTGCACAATTAGCATTGAAAAGATTGCCAAAAGGAACACCAAATAATTCTATTCAAGAAAATAAAAACGTTTTATTGAATGGCTACAAAGAATTGATAAAAGTGTGGAATCTGTTGAAAGGCTTATCGGTTTTGAGAACCTTTCTTACTTCATTCTTTTTTTATAACATGGGTGTGCAAACAGTTATGCTGGCCGCAACATTATATGGCAAAAGCGAATTGCAAATTCCTACTACAAATTTGATTATTGCCATACTTATCATACAACTCGTTGCTATTCCTGGTGCATATACCATTTCGAAAATTTCTGAAAAAATCGGAAATTTCAAAACATTGATAATTTGTGTTTTCATCTGGATTTTGCTATGCATCGGCGGATATTCACTTCCTAAAGGTGGGACTACAGAATTTTATATACTGGCTCTTTGTGTGGGTTTTGTAATGGGCGGCATTCAAAGCTTGAGCAGAAGCACGTATAGTAAATTAATGCCTGAAACAAAAGACACCACTTCTTTTTTCAGCTTCTTTGATGTTACAGAAAAAATTGCAATTGTAATTGGCATGTTCAGTTTCGCCCATATCACCGAACTCACGGGATCTCAAAGAAATTCGGTTCTTGCCTTAATTGTATTTTTTGTAATTGGATTGGGATTCCTTTTCTTAGCATTAAAAAAACAAAAAGGATTAAACACTTAAAAAGATTAGTACAAATTAAAAAGTAAAAATTCAAAATTTTAAAATCGATTATTCTTTAATTTTTAAATTTTGAATTTTTACTTTTGACTTAATAATAATTACATGCAACTATTCACAATCGATACCGGTTTATTCAAATTAGATGGTGGCGCTATGTTTGGTGTTGTTCCAAAATCAATCTGGAATAAATTAAACCCTGCTGATGACAATAATATGTGTACTTGGGCCATGCGATGCTTATTGATTCAAGATGGCAATAGACTTATTCTTATAGATAATGGAATTGGGAATAAACAGGATGAGAAATTTTTAGGTCATTATTATCTTCATGGTAATGACACCTTAGAAAAATCTTTAGCGAAACAAGGATTCAGTACTGATGATATTACAGATGTTTTTTTGACACATCTTCATTTCGACCATTGTGGTGGCAGCATAAAAAGAGAAGGCGATAAATTGGTTCCTGCTTTTAAAAACGCAACTTTCTGGACAAACGAACAACATTGGAAAACGGCCACCACTCCGAACGACAGAGAAAAAGCTTCTTTTTTGAAAGATAATATTTTACCCATTCAGGAAAGTGGTCAACTGAAATTTATTGGTGACCATCAAAATGATTTTTCAGCAAACTTTCAAATCAGACAAGTATTCGGACATACAGAAGCTATGATGTTGCCGATGATAAATTACAAAGGAAAAACAATTGTATTTATGGCCGACCTTTTGCCTTCTGTTGGTCACATTCCCGTTCCTTATGTCATGGCATACGACATGTTCCCATTGACAACATTACATGAGAAAAAATCTTTTCTGACTGAGGCAGTACAAAACGATTATATCTTATTTTTTGAACACGACCCTAAAATCGAATGCTGTTCTTTACAAATGACAGAGAAAGGCATCAGAGCGAAAGACAGTTTTGAATTGAAGGAGCTGTAGTCTTTTTTTTAGTTGAATGAGGGATTGGGGATTGGGGGATTGGGAATTGGGAATTGGGGATTAGGGATTGGGGAATTAGGAATTGGGGAATTGGGAATTAGGAATGAAAAAACCACAAACCACAAACAACAAACAACAAACCACAAACATCCACCAACCTTAAACCCTGCCTACCGGCAGGCAGGCAGCGAAGCGAATTAAACCATTAAACTTTTAAACCTCCCCCCTACCGTAAACCCATAAACGAAGTTAGTGGATACCTTAAATTCTGATATCCCATCATGTCTACTTTTATACTGCCTACTGCAATCTGACTTTCTACACGAAGTAATAAATGGTTGGGGTCATCACTAACCCAAGCCGTCATTTGCTCACCGCCTTCAAAGATGGTGCCTTTAATAAGTAATGGTTTGAATTTTATTGCATGAAATTTTCCGTAACGGGTTTTGATTTTTTCTTTTCCCATATACTTTAAATACAAATGATGAACCTCATCATCCAAAAACATGTCGAATGGAATTTTATCTCCCGGCTTGTATTTATCAAATTTGATATTGCGTGCATAATAAACAGCACTAACCACATCCTGCATACAATCTGTAATTTTAAAAACACCATTAGTGCTTACTGCTGTATTTGCAGTTTGATTGAACGTTACATTATTATAAATCTTATACCCGCCTTCATCTACATTTCTGATGAATTTATAAGGTTGTAAAGTTGCCGTATCAATATAACTTTCATATCGGTCTCTAACTTTAAAAAAATTATCAAAGAAAGGATAGGTATAGCCCACACCTACAGCATGATAAACCGGCTTTCCATTAAACCTCTCGAGTGTAGTGGTGAAAGTGGCATCTCCAGCTCCAATGTAGGCGCCCATTGTGCTATAATATACACTCATCTTTACCACTTCTCCTGTTTTAAATGCGGTATTGGTTATGCCACAGAAATCTCCATTTTTTTCAGGGATTGTTGATGACAATATTCCCAATGACAACAATGCTGATTTTAAAAATGCCATAATTTATTTATAAATTTTTGTCCTTAAAATATAAAAGCTGCCAATGATCGACGGAACAACCAAATTGATAATCCAAATGCCTAATGCAGCCGCTTGTATTCCCAATACATTTTCAGAAACCAATCCCAATATCAACACACTTGTTGTTGCTCTCACGGGTAACTCCGTAAATCCAATAGTTGGCAAAATCGCCATGGTTAAATAAAATAATGCCAGCAAACCAAAAGAAAAAAATCCATCAATGTCAACATGTAAAACATGCAACAAAAAAATGTACTGCAATATAAAAATCAAATACCGCAGCAAAGAATAAAATAGTATTCTTAACAATATTTTTCTGTTGAAGAAATTCAGAAATGAAATATGCTGACTGATTTTTTTAACACCCGGAATACGCACTAAATAATTAACCAGGAAATTTAATCTAAAAAAAATCATTAACAACATGAAGCCAACTAAGCTACTGATTACTAAAACATATGGATTAAAAATCCAAGGCAAACCCTTTATTAATTTATAACCTGCACTTGCATTTCTTAAAATTATGATTGCTAGTACGCCAAAAAAAATGGTAATGGTCAGTTGACTGATACTTCCAACTATTGTAGCTGAAATGGCTTTTATTCTGTTTTCAGGACGCACAAATAAAATTCTCCCCCCAAATTCTCCTGTACGATTGGGTGTGAGCATGGTGATACTGCATCCAGCAAATACTGATTTCAGTGATTTTGAAAAACTTATTTTTTCCAACGGTGATAACAGCAATTGCCATTTCAAAGCTTCTAAGCCCCAATTCAAGAACAACATCATTACCACAAGCCAGAACAGCGGCTGCTTCCAGCTGCTTTTTATTTGTGTCCATCTAATTTCCAAATCAGGCTGTTGGATAATTTGTTTGTATAACAAATAAGCCAATACAACAAACAACAAGGGACCCAGAAAGTAATTGACTATTAATTTAATACTTTTGTTCAAGAAAGAAATTTATCCATAAAAATAGGCAGCCCTTTGCAAAAAGCATCAAAAATCATTTTAGGCATCGATCCAGGAACCATCATCATGGGCTTTGGATTGATAGCCGTAAAACAAAAAGGTATAGAATTACTCGACATGGGTGTGCTGAAATTATCACCTACCGACGATGCTTATCAACGTCTCGAAAAAATTCATAACAAAGTCTCTGAGCTGATCAAAAAATACAAAGCCAACGATTTCGCTATTGAAGCACCGTTCTTTGGCAAGAATGTTCAAAGTATGCTGAAACTCGGTAGAGCACAAGGCGTGGCCATTGCAGCAGCCATGCAAGCCGGACTTCCCATCTGCGAATACTCACCCAAAAAAATAAAACAATCCATAACTGGAAACGGAAATGCGGGTAAAGAACAGGTAATGAAAATGCTGCAACAAATCCTTTCTTTTAAAGAAGATCCCAAATACATGGATGCAACGGATGCTCTAGCTGTTGCCCTTTGCCATCACTTTCAACAAGGAAATATCACCACTGTTGGTACAAAGACAAAAAAAACATCAGGGTGGAGTGATTTTTTAGCGAAGAATCCGGAGAGGGTAAAGAAGGTTTAATAGTTTAAGGGTTTAATGGTTACCACCCTAACGAATTAAACCGTTAAACCAGCGCAGCGTTTTAAACCATTAAACGTATTGAACGTATTGAACCTATTGAACAATTATAATGCTTTCACAATCTTACTCCTCACCTCTTCCATCTCTTCCTTCGACAACTTCAATTTCTCTCTCGTGAAATTCAAATCATCTGCATTATTAATGGGCAGAAGATGCATATGCGCATGTGGCACTTCTAATCCGATAACACTAATACCACAACGATTACAGTCAAAGGATTTTTCGATGGCTTTGGCAATAGGTTTTGCAAACAGCATCATAGCTGAAAGATAATTTTCGGGCAAATCAAAAATCTTATCCACTTCAATTTTCGGTACCACAAGTACATGACCTTTTACCAAAGGAAAAATATCTAAAAAAGCATAGAAATTTTCATCTTCAGCAATTTTGTAAGATGGGATTTCTCCGTTGATGATTTTTGAAAAAATGGTCATTGGTATTGGGGATTTTTAATGATTTTTGCCACAAAGGCACTAAGACACTAAATTTCACAAAAAAATCACTAGTGAATTAATATCTCAATTAATTATTTATCGTAGAAAAACAACATCAATCTTAGTGAATCTTTGTGCCTTTGTGTCTTTGTGGCAAACCCTTAAAATATAAAACTTCGTGGCCCCAAAAATTTACACCGTAATATTCTCAACCTTAAATTTCAAAACACCTGCTGGAACTACAACTTCAGCAACTTCACCCACAACTTTGCCCAATAACCCTTTTCCTATTGGTGACGTTACAGAAATTTTACCATCTTTCAAGCTAGCTTCTTTTTCAGAAACGATATGATAAGTAACTGTTTTGTTTGTTGCTAAATTGGTTACTGTTACTTTAGTCAAAATACTAACCCTACTAAAGTCTATAGTTGATTCATCCAAAATCCTAGCAGTTGCGATTATACCTTCCAAATATTTTATTTTAGCTTCAAGCAAACCCTGCGCCTCTTTTGCTGCATCATATTCTGCATTTTCTTTTAAATCGCCTTTTTCCCTGGCTTCTCCAATGGCTTTACTCGCTGCCGGACGGTCTACTGATTTTAAAAGATGTAGCTCTTCCTGCATTTTTTCGAAGGTCTCTTGTGTAACATAATTAGTATCTGCCATATAAATTCATTTAGCTATTAGAAAAAAAAAGACAACGCCTTAGTCTTACCAAAGCGTTGCATATTTACAAATATAGGGAAAAGAAAAATTTACAGCATCAGTAAATTCCAAGTTTTTCCAACAAAATTTTACTCATTTTATATGCCGCTTCAAATGTGTAACCTGCAATATGCGGCGTCAACAGCACATTGTCCTGAGCGCTTAACCAAACCAACTGATCATGCTGTTTTTCTGAAAGCGCTTTCAAGTTTTCGTTTTCCATTACATCCAAAGCTACTGTTCGAATTTGTTTTTGTTGCAATGCATCAATCAGAGCTTCCGTATCCACTATTTTCCCTCTTGAAGTATTGATTATTATCGGCCGTTTTTTCAGGGAAGAAAAAAAATCTTTGTCCCCAAAATGGTTCGTCTCGGCATTATATGGAAGATGAAAACTCACCACATCAGCCATCTCTGCGATCTCTGCAACGCTGGCTTCTTTAATCAAATTACGCTCAAAGCCTTTTTTGTATTTATCGTAAGCTAGAACAGTCATCCCTAAAGCAGATAAAATCTTTGCAAATTGAGCCCCTGTATTTCCATACCCAATGATTCCTGCTACCTTGCCGCTGAGTTCCGTACCTCTGTTTTCATTTCTCACCCACTTCATTTCTTTGATTTCAGCAGCACTCTTATTGATATTTCTGACGAGATTTAATAACATACCCAACGCATGTTCTGCAACCGCATTGCTATTGCCTTCCGGACTACTAATACAACGAATATTTTTTGATTCAGCATACACCGTATCTATGTGTTCCATACCACTTCCCAAACGCGCTATCCATTTTAATTGATTAGCACGGTCAAGTATTTTTTGATCAATGTTGATTTGAGTGGCAACAACAATGCCTGTGGCTGTTTCAATTTTTTCAAATAAAATCTGATAATTCGCAGTAGGAATATATTCAAAATCGAGTCCGTTTTTATGTAACGTCTCAATCAAAATATCATGAACAGGTGCGGTGATGATGATCATATCATACAGAAGCAATCATGCTGATTTCTACATTTACATTTCTAGGTAAGCCTTTTACAGCAACAGTTTCCCTGGCAGGGAAATCACCGGAAAAATATTGTCCGTATACTTCATTTACAATGGAAAAATGTTCCATTCCACTTAAGAAAATATTGGTTTTAATGATATTGCTGAAGTCTGCTTGTTCAGATTTTAATATGGCCTGAAGGTTTTTCATGACCTGATGTGTTTCTTCTGCAATTGAACTAGTAATTAATTCTCCTGTTTCGGCAACCAAGGCTATTTGTCCGGAAATAAATAAAAGATTACCTGTTTTTACTGCTTGTGCATACGGACCTATCGGAGCGGGCGCATCTAATGTATTAACAATAGTCTTATCGAACATTTTATTTTTTTTGTAATGCAAATATATTCCTATTCAAGCACCTATTTTTGCTAAAACTTTTCCACAATGAAAATTATCATCCTGTGTAATGAGGATTTTAGCTTGTATATAAAATCACTTTCAACTTCAATTGATTGGATTACAACTACTCATATTAGTGAATGGAGAGATTTCCCCGATGCAGACGGATATTTCAATCTGAATGAAAATGCGTGTAATGAAAATTATTCTCATCTAAATAAGCCGATTTTCATTAACGCTGTCAGTAACACATTGAAAGAAAGCAATCACCCAACAAATGTCGTTAGAATGAATGGCTGGAATGGATTTATTCAAAGAAATTTATGGGAAGTGGCGGGCAATATAAGCCAGCAACATATCGATATCCTAAACGCCATTAATAAATCTTATGCCATCACACCAGATGAACCCGGATTTATTGCACCGCGAATCTTATCAATGATTATCAATGAAGCTTATTTTGCCAAAGAGCAAAATGTAAGTACCGAAACTGAAATTGATACGGCAATGAAATTAGGTACCAATTATCCAAAAGGTCCATTTGAATGGAAAGAAGAAATTGGTATTACAAATATTTTCAAACTTCTTGAAAATTTGAGCAAATCAGATAAAAGATACCAACCATCACTTTTATTAACAAATGAAGCGTCTTCATAATGAGTTTAATTTTAAATATAGATACCGCACAAGAAACTGCTTTTGTTTGCATTTCAGAAAATGGACTGCCCGTTTTTATAGCCGAAAATCATACACAAAAAGACCATGCTTCATTTTTGCATCCAGCAATAGATGGGCTTTTAAAAAAAGCAGCCATTTCAATTACAGAACTTGATGCTATTGCGGTAACAAAAGGCCCCGGCTCTTATACAGGATTACGTGTTGGCATGTCGGCAGCAAAAGGACTCGCTTACACCCTTCAAAAACCACTAATAGCGATTAGCACACTTGAAATGATGGCTCATGATATTCTATCAAGCACAGGTGATCAGGAAAGCTTGGTTTGTCCAATGATTGATGCCCGAAGAATGGAAGTATT
>CALPIT020000101.1 GCA_943323705.2 Streptomyces griseus | reverse complement strand
CCCTCTCCCGAGTGAGAGGGGAGCAATGAGCAGTATCGACTATCTCTGCGAAACCTCTGAACACTCTATTTCTCCGCGGTAAAAAAATTCGTGAATTCGTGAGCCCCCTCAGTCCCCCAAAGGGGGAAGTTTTCATTTCGGATATCAAACTATCAAATTCTCATGTACAAAAATTCGTGAACATCAATAAAACAAAGTCCCCTTGGGGGGATTTAGGGGGCCTCGTGGTTATTCCCCCAATCCACTGTTGTTTTTCCCCTTACATATCAATGCGCCAGCATTAATTTGCATCAGAATAATCACCCTATGCAAGAAAACATTAGCTCCATATTCCCGGAAATTGAAAACAAAATTTTTACCGTTCGAGGTCTTCCGGTTATGCTGGATAGTGATTTGGCATTGCTATATGGTGTGGAAACGAAGAGAATAAATCAGTCTGTCAAAAGAAATATCAATCGATTTCCTGAATGGTTTATGTTTCAAATGACTTATACTGAATGGGAAAACTTGAAGTGCCAATTTGGAAACTCAAACAAGAGCTCAAGTGATTCTCTAAGGTCGCAAATTGCGACCTCAAGTGAAAATAATAATCCACATGAAAAGGATTCAAGGTTCCAAATGGGAACCTCAAACACTAGCTCAGGTGATTCTCTAAGGTCACAATCTGTGACCTTAGAGAAAAAAATTAATGAGCAGGAAAATTATTCAAGGTCGCAATTTGCGACCTTGAACGATATGAAGAATCTTGAAGAAGAAAACTTGAGGTCGCAAAATGCGACCATAGAAGAGATAAATATTGAGCAAGAAAAAGATTCAAGGTCACAAATTGTGACCTTGAACGAAAACAAGCATACTGAAGCAGAAAACTTGAGGTCGCAAATTCCGACCTCAAGTAATGAAGAAGATAAACCTTCAAGGTTCCAAATTGGAACCTTGAAAAAAACTAAAAGAGGTACTAATTTAAAGTACCTCCCCTTCGCCTTTACCGAACAAGGCGTTGCCATGCTCTCCGCCGTTTTAAAAAGCGAAACTGCTGTGAAAATCAGCATACAAATTATGGCGGCTTTTGTAGCACTAAGAAAATTGCATTACCAATCCGCAGGCCTTTACCAGAGACTTGAGCTGGTTGAGAAAAAACAAATCGAAGCTGACAATCATTTCAATACAATCTTTTCGGCTTTGGAGAAGAAAGATAAAGTTCCATCTCAAGGTGTTTTCTTCAACGGACAGATTTTTGATGCGTATAAATTTATTGCCGACATTATAAAATCTGCAACAACATCCATTATTCTAATCGACAATTACATTGATGAAACAACCCTTGCTTTACTTTCAAAAAGAAACACCGGAGTAACAGCAATTATTTACAGTGATCATTTGAGTCGCAATCAAATTATCGATTTACAAAAATTAAATGCACAATATGAAACGATAGAAATTAAAAAATTAAAACACAATCACGACCGGTTTCTGATCATCGATCAAAAGGAAATGTATCATTTCGGCGCTTCATTAAAAGACTTGGGAAAAAAGATTTTCGGTTTTTCTAAAATGGATAATGAGGTGGGGTTGATGATGGAGAGGTTGGATACTTGATAGGATAGATAGGTTAGATGCTAGATACTAGATGCTGGATACTAGATACTAGATGCTGGATACTAGATGCTGGATAAGCATTCCCTTCTCAACACGCAACGTCCCTTGCAGGAGACATTGCTGAGAAACCAAACCTCACCCCCAACCCCTCTCCCGAGTGAGAGGGGAGCAATGAGCAGTATCGACTATCTCTGCGCAAACTCTGAACACTCTTCTTCTCCGCGGTAAAATAATTCTTGAATTCGTGGCTCTGGAAATGTAAAATAGCCTACCCCGACTTCTCGGGGTAAAAGTGGCATTTCGGATATGAATTCATCATTCTCTCATGTATGGGAAAGTCTTTGATTTTTTAAAGTCTTTATTTACGGAGATTTTCATTGTAGCCCACGGTTTCAACCGTGGGTGAAGAAGAATGATTTTTTTAAACAAAGAATAAGAAATAAGAAAGTAAAAATAAGGAAGTGGATTGGTGGAACATTCCCATCGCAACACGCAACGTCCCTTGCAGGAGACATTGCTGAGAAGAAGGATGGATACTAGATAAACATTCCCATCTCAACACGCAACGTCCCTTGCAGGAGACATTGCTGAGAAACCATAAACAACAAACATCTTCTTCTAAACCTCTGCGTAAACTCCTTTACTCCATTCTCCGCGGTAAAAATAATTCGTGAATTCGTGAGCCCCCTCAGTCCCCCAAAGGGGGAAGTTTTCATTTCGGATATGAAACTATCAAAATCTCATGTACAAAAATTCGTGAACATCAAGCAAAACATAATCAAAGTCCCCCTTGGAGGGATTTAGGGGGCTACTCATCTTTCCTAAATCCAATTCGATTTCTTTTTGGCATAGGTTTAGGCTCGAGCATTTTTTTTAACGTGTTAAATATCACAACAATCTCTTTATCATGCATTCCAATTTTTTGTTCAATTTGTTCAATTTTCAACAGCATGTCTTTGTTATGTAAAGCCAGTTCTCGAATAGCTGTAAACACCCTTACAATTTGGATATTCGCCTGAATAGCTTTTTCACTATTCAATACACAAGCCAACATAACTGCACCATGTTCTGTAAAAGCATAAGGTAATGTAGTAGCATGTCTTAACATTAAGAACCGGTCGCAATTTGCGACCAGTTCGGCTTTTTCTTCTTTCGTTAATTGAAAAATAAAATCCTCAGGAAACCTAGATACATTTCTTTTTACTTGCTCATTCAGCCTTTTAGTGGTTACCCCATATATTGATGCCAAGTCCCTATCAATCATAACTTTTTTGCCACGTATTCTTATAATACAATCAAGTATGTCGTTTTCTGAAATCATAAAATAGAATTTATGAATGCAAATAGACTGTATTCGAAATATATTTCAATGATGAAAAGAACAGATTTGGAGGAGAAAATTCTTTTGAATGTTTGTGGTGCAGCCCCCTCAATCCCCCAAAGGTGACTTTGATTATGTTTTATTGGTTTGCCAGGAATTCACGAATTATTTTACCGCTGAGATACAGAGAAAATAGATGTTTTGCAGCATTTTGTTTCCCCTTTGCTGAATTGATTGGGCCTAATTCGTGAATTCGTGGCAATCTTTCACCAAACGTTCCGAAGGAACGAACCAAAACAATTTACATCTCGGGCTAAAGACTAGATGTTCCTATGGAACATTGTAGAAAATACAACCTTCGCGCCTTTGCCCCTT
The DNA here is from genome assembly GCA_943323705.2 of Streptomyces griseus. GTDB lineage: Bacteria > Bacteroidota > Bacteroidia > Chitinophagales > Chitinophagaceae > Ferruginibacter. Next base: position 5,486 of record CALPIT020000101.1, on the reverse strand, counting down.
TGCGACCTTGGCGTGAAACCCATTCGTGGTTATTCCCTCAATTCTCTGTTGTTTTTCCCCTTTTAATTCAATGCCACATAATTAATTTGCATCAGCATAAATTCAATATTCAAATCAATTTTTGTTTTCTATTAGTAAACTTTTCTATAATTTTATAAAAATGTTCAATATCATAACCAGAAGAACGTTGCTCGAATATTGTGATGCGTATCCTCAAGCAAGAACAGCGCTTTTGGAATGGTATCACCAATGTAACAGCAATAATTTTAAAAATTTTAATGAGCTCAAAAAAACATTTAGTACTGCAAGTATTGTTGGCGACGACAGAGTAGTATTTAATATTATGGGCAATCATTACAGATTAATTACAAGAATCGTTTTTGAATATAAAACAGTTCAAATAAAATGGTTTGGAACTCACAATGAGTATGATAAAATTGATGCTTTAACCATTCAGTATAAAAAGTAAATTATGGAACTCAAAATCATAAAAAATAAAAAACAATACAATGATTGTTTGGATTGGGTTGATCAGCAATTCGATAAAAAGATAAATCCTAAATCTGCTGAAGGTGAAAAATTACAAATCGTTCTTTTATTGATAAAGCAATATGAAGATATTCACTTCCCTATTCCATTACCTGATCCTATAGAAACCATTAAAATGAAAATGGAAGAAAAAGGTATGCGCAATAAAGACTGGGTTGGAATCATTGGTAGCAAAGGCTATATTTCTTCTATATTAAATAAGAAAAAACCATTAACACTCGAATTGGTAAAATTTTTTCATCGTGAATTGAATATTCCTGCTCATGTTTTGTTAGCTTAATGAGGGAAGGGGATGCTAGATACTAGATGCTGGATACTAGATAAACATTCCCATCTCAACACACAACGTCCCTTGCAGGAGACATTGCTGAGAAGAAGGATGGAAACTGGATAGTAGATACTAGATAAACATTCCCATATCAAAACACAACATCCCTTTCAAGAGACACTGCTCAGAAGTACAAACATGTTGAACTTATTGAACTCATTGAACCTTTTAAACCTATCCAGCATCCAGTATCCAGCATCTAGCCTATCTACCCAACTCCTTCCCCAAAAACGCATCCAACGCAGCTTCTCTCAATTCAGTAGCGATTATTTTTCCTTGTGGGTCAACTAAGATATTATAAGGAATGCCATCAAATCCGTAAAGCGGAACTACGGAAGAATACCAACCTTTCAAATCACTCACATGCTTCCAGGTAAGATTATCTTTTTTAATTGCTTCAAGCCATTTGTCCTTTACTTCATCTAATGACACACCAAGAACTGTAAAATTTTTATTTTTATACTTATTATAAGCGGCAACCACATTAGGATTCTCCCCTCTGCAAGGACCACACCAACTAGCCCAGAAATCTACCAACACATACTGTCCTTTCAACTGACTCAATGAAAATGGTTTGCCATCCACATCATTTAAAGTAAAATCTGGAGCCATGGCACCAACCTCAGGACGAGCAGGTGTTTGAGTCTGCGCCTGTGGCTTATTTTGTTCCGCTAAATATTTATTGTATTGTCCAATCATGTCTGCAATGCCGGTATGATTTGGGAAACGCTTTTTTAAATTTTTAATTCTCTCATTTATGGCTGTGGCATCAGCTGTTCTATCATTTCCAATGGCAAAAATGGTCAACACCGGATCATTGCTGCTGTCGATATATTTTTTAAGATAAGATTGAAAATCTTCGCTCATCAAAGCAAGCTTGCTTTTTTCTATGGCAAACAAACTATCACTACCTGCTGTTTGCAAAGAGTCGACAACTGCTGCTGCATTATCCATTGCCTCGCCCCTGGTAATCATTCCCATAATCAAATCTTTCAATCCTTTGTTAGCAGGTGAATTTACTTTCTGGCTATTTATCGTTTTATCATTGGCATCTGCTTCAATATTGATTTCAGCCTGATCGTTAATGATTAAATAATTATTGCTTTCTTTTTCAAAGCGAACGCGAAACAACGTTTCTTCTGTCCCCATCCCTTTAAGTGAGAAATTGCCATTTTTCATTTTAGCAGTATCTAACACTTCAGGCGATTTATCACCAAAATACAATTGTTCAAGATAAACATCTTGATCGGCGATGTTTTTGATTTTGCCGGTAACAACAAAATGTCCGTCTTTTTTTTGAGTACATGCTGCCATGAAAACACATAACAGTAGAGTGGTCAGGTTTTTTACATTGAACATGATTATGCTGGTTTATTGGTTTAATTTTTCTTGAAGCAGTTGATTCACTAATTGCATATCGGCCTTTCCCTTGCTTCGTTTTTTTACTTCCCCCGAAAATAAGCCAATCAATCCTTTTTTTCCCGATTTATATTCTTTTACTTTTTCAGGCATGTCGTTAATCACTTGTTCAATCCACTTCGTGAGTTCTGAGCTATCACTTTCCTGAATCAGATTTAATGCAGTTGCTGCTTCATTTGCAGATTGATTCGGATTGGCGATTAATGCTTGTAATACTTTTCCTGATGCGTTGTTGAAACTTAATTTACCCGATGATGTTAGTGTAATCAAATCACCAATCAATTCAGCTGAAAGTGGAAATGCAGAAAAACCAATTCCATTTTCATTGCAATAATATTTCAATGGACCCAACATCCAATTGGCAATAGCCTTAAAGTCTTGTGAATATTTTATTATCGACTCAAAAAACAACACATCTTCTTTATCGCTGCAAATCACTGATGCATCGTATTCAGAAAGTCCGAATTCATTGATGTATTTGTTTTTAACCTGATGAGGTAAAGCGGGCATACTTGATGTTATATCATCAATATATTTTTGAGTAATAATAAACGGAGGCAAATCCGGCTCCGGAAAATAACGATAATCTTCTGCGTCTTCTTTTGTTCTTAATGAAAAAGTGGAGTTGTTGTCCGCATCATAACTTCTGGTTTCTTGTATGATGCTTTCATTATTTTCAGTCAAGGCTACCAGTCTTTCAAATTCAATGTCGATGGCTCTTTTTACATTTCTGATGCTATTGAGATTTTTCACTTCAACACGTTTGCCTAATGTTAAGTCACCTTTCAAACGAATGGAAATATTAGCATCACAACGCATGCTGCCTTCTTCCATGTTGCCATCACATACATCAAGCCAGCGTAGCGTTTTACGCAATTCTGTCAGAAATAAAAAAGCATCTTCAGCACTGTGGATACAAGGCTCTGTAACAATTTCCACCAATGGTGTGCCTGCTCTATTTAAATCGATTAAGGTATAATCACTATCTACATCATGTATACTTTTTCCTGCATCTTCTTCAATGTGAATTCTATTGAGCTGGATAATTTTGATTCCTTCTTGAGAGGTAATCGAAACATTACCGCCTTTACAAATCGGCGCTGTATGCTGACTAATCTGATAACCTTTTGGAAGGTCAGGATAAAAATAATTTTTACGAGCGAAATAATTATACAATTCGATGTCACAATGTAAAGCGATGCCTAATTTAACAGCAAGCTCCACTGCTTTTTGATTCAGCTTGGGTAAAGTACCTGGATGGGCCAATGAAATCGGGCTTACCTGAGTATTTGGAGCGGATCCGAATGAAGTGTCGTCGGCGCAAAACAATTTGCTTTTAGTAGACAATTGTGCATGAACTTCCAACCCCACAACCAACTGATATTTTTCGAGTATACTCAACTATTTTTTTTATGTATTCAAATGTAGAAAGTAAAAAATAAAAAAGGGGGATATTACTCCCCCTTCAATAAAAATTTAGAAATTATATACCAATCGCCATAAAAAATAATAAAATTAAAGGCTCATGGTTTTTAGCTTTTTCGGTGGTTTTACTTCAAACTCCATTTCCTTGCCGTTTCTCATCAATTTGATTTTGAATGAATCTCTTTTTTCATCTTCGCTAAGCAAAGCCCTGATGTCGTCTGTGTTGCTGATTTTTTGGCCTGATATTTCAGTCACAATATCATCTTTCATCACACCCGCTTTTGCGGCCACAGAATTTTCTGCTACGTCAATTACTTTTACACCATTACCTTCTTCTGTATCTTGAATTTTTATGCCTAATTTTTGTTTGGGAGGAAATGTATTAAAACGGAATGGCATGCCTTCAGATTCTGGATTTCCAAACATACCATTTCCTTCAATTCTGATTTCTTCTTCTTCACCAAAAGGCGGAGGTGGAAAACCCGGACGACCAAAAGGTCTTCTGTCACCTCTCATATTTTTCATCACAATCACTTTGCGTTCTGATTGAACTTTCAATTTCAAAGTAGCTTTTGTTGTTTTTTCTTTGCCATTTCTGAGATAAGTAATTTTTACCTCATCGTTAGGGTTGTTTGCAGTAACTGCTTTATAAAGCGATTCCGGATCTTCTACTTTCTGATTGTTTAATTTGGTGATGATGTCGTTTTCTAGAAGGCCGGCTTTTTCTGCAGGACTTTCTTTTGATAATGAAATCACTTTAGCACCTTTTTCAGATTTTTCAGTACTCACACCAAGAAATGCTACAGAGTCAGTTTTTTCTTCTATGTCATTAAAATCTCCATTAAAGTTGAAGTCGCCATCAAACATCAACGGGCTACCTTCTGCAATCATCATTTTTCTTTTGATGATTTTCACGCCGTCGTCATTGAATTCCACCATGGGTTTGCCATTAACCATAATGTTTTCGCCATCAATTTGAACGGTGATTTTTGTTTCTTTTTCACCATCTTTTCGAATGATGATTTCACTAGTTTCATTCTTTTTTTCAGTAGATTTTTTTTCTTCCTGGGAAAATGCAAAAGTTGAAATGGCAAGTGCTGCTGTTAGGGTAATTACTGTTTTTTTCATGTTACAATTCTTTACTACGAAATTTTTAGTACATCAAAAATAGAGTGAAATTTCTTACTTGGCAAGATTTTTTTGGGAAATGAATGGGATTTTTGGTTTTTTTTCACGTTTTGGAGATGTTGGATTACGGAATCATTGTCATTCCACCGTTTAAATGGTAGCTATGAAAATGTAAAATGTAGAATATCCAATGTAAAATAGCCTGCCCCGACTTCTCGGGGTAAAAGTGGTATCTCGGATTTGAAATAATCATTTTCTCATGTACAATAATTCGTGAATTCGTGGTTACGAAAATGTAAAATGTAGAATATCCAATGTAAAATGTAAAAGTGGTAATTCGGAAATGAAATTAGCATTTTCTCATGTACAATAATTCGTGAATTCGTGGTTACAAAAATGTAAAATGTAGAATATCCAATGTAAAATAGCCTGCCCCGTCTTCTCGGGGTAAAAGTGGTATTTCGGAAATGAAATAATCTTTGTCTCTTGAAAGTAAAAACCTCACCCCCAACCCCTCTCCCACGTGAGAGGGGAGCAAAAAAAAATTGTAGACTAAAAATCCTAAAAAAAAATTCGTGAATTCGTGGCTATCAATCACGAAACGTTCCGATGGAACGAACCTAAATAATCATCATTT
>CALPIT020000100.1 GCA_943323705.2 Streptomyces griseus | reverse complement strand
TATCACCGTTGTGTGATCTCTTCCTCCAAAATGTTCGCCAATTGTTTTTAATGAATTTTTGGTAAACGCTTTTGAAAGGAACATGGTAATTTGTCTGGCTTGTACAATCTCTCTCTTCCTCGTTTTCTGTAATAATTTATCGTAGGGCACATCAAAATAATCACACACCATTTTTTGAATGGTATCGATGGTAATTTCTTTACTTGATGATTTTACGAAATTGCGCAATACTTTTTTGGCCAACTCCAAATCAATCTCTCTTTTATTTAAAGACGATTGAGCCAACAAAGAAATCAAAGCACCTTCCAATTCACGAACATTGCTGTTAATGTTATAAGCAATATACTTCACAACTTCTTTAGGCATCTCCAATCCATCGTGCTTCATCTTCTTTTCCAAAATCTCAATCTTGGTTTCATAGTCAGGTGCTTGCAAATCTGCACTCAATCCCCAACGGAAACGACTTAACAATCTTTCTTGTACGCCTTCCAAATCTTTAGGCGATTTATCACTGGTCAAAATCAATTGCTTGCCACTTTGGTGCAAATGATTGAAAATAGAGAAAAATGCATCCTGAGATTTTTCAGCTCTATTGAAAAACTGCACATCATCAATAATCAACACATCTATCAACTGATAAAAATGTATGAAATCGTTAATGGCATTGTTTTTACTATGATCAATAAATTGATTGATAAATTTTTCTGAGCTCACATAAAGAACTACCTTATTATTATATAGTCTCTTAACTTCATTACCTATCGCCTGAGCCAAATGCGTTTTTCCCAAACCTACACCACCATAAATTACAAGTGGATTGAAAGAAGTGGTTCCCGGTTTTTCAGCAACAGTTTTTCCTGCTCTTCTCGCTACCCTGTTACAATCTCCTTCTACAAATGAATCAAATGTGTAAGAATTGTTCAACTGCGGATCAATCTGCATTTTTTTCAACCCTGGAATAACAAACGGATTTTTTACCGGATTGTTAATCACCAAAGGAAAATCCATTTCATTATTGGAGTATAACTTATAACCGCTTCCTGGAACATCCATGGTGAGTGGCTTATTCTTGCTGTTGCCACTGTCAACCATAATTCTGTACTCCAATCTTGCGTCCTTTCCTAATTCTCTCTTTAAAGTTTTTGCTAACAATGAAACGTAATGCTCTTCCAGGTATTCATAAAAAAATTGGCTGGGTACCTGTATGGTAAGAATTTTTTCTTTTAAGGCTACAGGTTTGATGGGCTCAAACCAGGTTTTGAAATGCTGCCATTCAACGATATCTTTTATGATTTCGAGACAATTTTGCCAGACTTTTTCAAATGACTTCTCCATTATTCCTAAAACAATTTATATAGCTTGAGTTAATACTGTTTGTGATTTCCCCCAAAGAAAAACACGGCTTCATAAATACGGTTTTTTATTGGGACGGCGAATATCATATTAAAATGTTGAAAAAAAAATTTTTTATTCAACTCTTTTTTCCCTTTGTAAGATTGTAAATAAAAATTTTGTCGATTTTCAATTACGGGCGTTGAAAGTAATGTTTTTTTAATACAAAAAACAATTTTCGAGACTTTCTTTTTTTTCTTTTCAAATTATGTTTTTTCACTCTTTTTTTTAAGTGAAAAACAGTCCTGATTATTCATATAATTAAGTTACATTTGACGTCTTAAAATATTGACATATGAGTTACGAATTAACAGGAAAGCTGGTTGCAAAATTTGATACTGTTCAAAGAACAGAAAGCTTCAAAACTAGGGAGTTTGTTGTAGAAAAATCTGATGACATCAACGGCAGAACAATTGTAAACTATGTGAAGTTCCAATGTGTGCAAGATAAAACCGGTATTGTAGACAGAGTGAGCATTGGCGACAATGTAAAAGTATATTTCAATGTCAAAGGCTCTAAATGGGAAAAAGACGGCAAAACCAACTACATTACCAATTTAGACGCATGGAGATTAGAACAATTATTACAATCTAAAAACAGTGGCCCAATCGACAACGATTATATGGAGCCATTAGATACTTTCTCATCAACAGCACCTGATGCCGTTGACGATTTGCCATTCTAAAATTTATCAAGCTGTTTTTAGGATAACTTCCTAACACATGACTACAAAAATCAACTTACGACTTAGCCCTGCTGCTGCGGATGAAGCATTGATTAAAAAATCAATTGCCGATTCTCTAAGCGTGAAATTGAGCGCTGTAACTGGCTATCACCTCCTTAAAAAATCTATCGACGCGAGGTCAAAGCAAGTCTATTTTAATTTGACGGTTGAGGCATTTATAAACGAACCTTTTCGATCTCCCACTCCTATCGATTTTAATTTCGTAGATGTAACGCATGCAGCAAAAAAAATCATCATTATCGGTGCTGGCCCTGCTGGCATTTTTGCTGCAATAAAATGCATTGAAGCGGGCATCAAACCCATCATTCTTGAAAGGGGAAAAGATGTAAAAAGCCGCAGAAGAGATTTAGCCACACTCAACAAAGAAGGCATCATCAATCCCGAAAGCAATTATTGTTTTGGCGAAGGCGGTGCCGGGACCTATAGCGACGGCAAACTTTACACAAGAAGCAACAAAAGAGGCGACATCAACCGCATATTGAGTTTATTTGTCAAATTTGGTGCCCCGGAAAACATTACCTGGGACGCACATCCACATATCGGAACTAATAAACTTCCGCAAATCATCACCGCCATGAGAAATCTAATTCTCGAATGTGGTGGTGAAGTTCATTTTGAGAAAAAATTGACAGATTTCGGTATCAAAAACAACCAAATTATTTACGCTGAAACTGCCGACAATTCGAAATTTTCAGCAGATGCTTATATCCTCGCAACAGGACATTCGGCCAGAGATATTTTCAGCTTATTGAATGAAAAAAATATACTTATAGAAGCCAAGCCCTTTGCATTAGGTGTACGAGTTGAACATCCTCAAACGCTCATAGATAGCATTCAATACCATTGCGACAACAGAGGCGAATTTTTGCCACCGGCTTCATATAGTTTGGTGGAACAAGTAAACGAGAAAGGCGTTTTTTCGTTCTGTATGTGCCCAGGTGGTATCATAGCACCTGCTTCAACAAACAACAATGAACTTGTGGTAAATGGTTGGAGTCCGTCTAAAAGAAACAACCCTTTCGCCAACAGCGGCATGGTTGTTGAAGTCACCCAAGAAGATGCTTATAAAACTTTGAAAGAGAAAAATATCCATCCAAACGACCCTTTGCTGTTTATGTATTTTCAGCAATTGGTAGAGCAAAATGCTTATGCAGCTGGAGGCGGGAATTTTGTAGCACCTGCACAGCGTCTCGTTGATTTTTGTAATAACAAAACTTCTGTGAACCTTCCTCAAAATTCTTATTTGCCGGGCTTGCAATCAGCTTCCTTAAAAGAAGTGCTGCCCGATTTTGTATATCAAACATTGAATGGAGGCTTCCGGGCATTTGGAAAAAAAATGAAGGGTTATTTTTCAAATGATGCCATTGTGGTAGCAACGGAAAGCCGTACTTCAAGTCCGGTAAGAATCCCGAGAGATAACGACACTCTCGCTCATCCTCAAATAAAAAACCTCTACCCTTGTGGGGAAGGTGCTGGATATGCAGGTGGCATCGTTAGCGCGGCTATGGATGGAGAAAGAGTGGTGGAGCAGATAAAGATTACTATTTAGCCCCCTCAATCCCCCAAGGGGGAAGTTGATCATTAGTTACGAACAATCCTTATAATCTTGAAGCATCAAAAATAAATTCGTGCATTCGTGGCTAATACATTTCATCATTCGTTCCAATGGAAAGATTTTTTATTGTTCACACCGTTGAAACGATGGGCTATTTTAAAATATTGGTATTTATATCAATAACTAATTCGTGCATTCGTGGCTATTTATCTTCACCATTCGTTCCTATGGAACGATTATTAATATGTCATTTCGGGCTATAGAGGAAATGTTCCTTTGGAATATGAAAAAACATAATTCTTCCCACCGTTGAAACGGTGGGCTATGTTGAAACGGTGGGCTATGTTGAAACGGAGGACTAAAAAAACACAATTATAAATTCATTGCCAAATACATAATCTGAATTGAATTTGTATGAACCCCTTTTTTAATTTTTACTTTTGAATTTTTAATTTTATCATCACATAATCATTCACAAATTCATCCTATATTTAATCATAATTTACTTTGATGAACATTTTAGAATTAGACTCCCTCAAGAAATATTTTGCCACTCAAAAAGCTGTTGACGACATCAGTTTCAATATCCAACAAGGAAGTATTTTCGGATTGCTCGGTCCTAATGGTGCTGGCAAAACGACCTTACTCAGAATGATTACGGGAATTTTCTATCCCGACAGCGGCAGCATTCAATTCAACGGCCAGCCTTTTCATCCCGAAAAAAATAATATCGACATCGGCTACATGCCCGAAGAACGTGGCTTGTATAAAAAAATGAAAATTGGTGAACAAGCATTATATCTCGCTCGCTTGAAAGGCATGAGTAAAAATGATGCGATGGACAGCATTAAAAAATGGTTCATCAAATTTGAAATGGAAAGCTGGTGGAATAAAAAAGTAGAAGACCTCAGTAAAGGGATGAGTCAGAAATTACAATTTGTAACCACGGTATTGCATAACCCCAAATTAATCATCTTAGACGAACCTTTTAGCGGACTCGATCCTGTTAATGCCAATTTGATTAAAGATGAAATTTTCAATCTCGCTAAAAACGGCGCTACCATTATTTTCAGTACGCATCGAATGGAGCAGGTAGAAGAAATTTGCGACCATATTGTTCTTGTCAACAAAGGAAAGAAAATCCTCGATGGCTCGGTGCACCAAGTAAAACAAGACTTTAAAGAGAATATTTACAAGCTCGGCGCAAATGTATTGGCAGAACAACTCATGACTTATATTTTCGAAGTTGTTAAATACGAGCCCAATCAGTTGCTACTTAAATTACAACATGATACTACCACAAATGAATTGCTACAATATTTTATCAATCAACATGTAACGATCCATTCATTTAACGAGGTCTTGCCTTCATTAAATGACATCTTCATCAAACTGGTTGAAGACACCAAAGCCACCAGACAATTTCAAAACATTGAATCTTAATTCTTATGAATAAAATCTTTCTGATAATAGGTAGAGAATATTTTACGCGTGTAAAAAAGAAATCTTTCCTGATTACAACCATACTTGTTCCATTAATCATCGTCGGATTTTATGTTGCCATCTTTGCCATCAGCATGAATGGCAGCGACGATGTACAAAAAATTGCTGTAATTGATGAAGCTCATATTTTCAATGGTAAAGCCGACACCTCAGATCCAAAACTTCAATTCACATTAATAGAAAATGAAACTGAAAAATCATTTTTACCCAAATATAAAAACCTCGACTATCAATCATTTTTATACATTCCAAAAGTTATAGATTCAGTTTCAAAAAATAAATTCACGCTGCACAGTCCTTCATCTGTGAGCTTGTCTACCATGTCGGATGTGGAAGATTTAATCAACAATACCATTCGCAAAAATCAACTGATTGCTAACGGAATCGACCCTAAAGAGTTTGATAAAAAAAGTAGCAGCGTAACATTAGACAATGCCATTGAAACCAAAGAAGGTCAAAAGAAAAGCTTTGCCGGTGTGGCATATGCTGTTTCCTTTGGTTGTGGATTTTTGATTTACATGATGATGATGATTTACGGCACACAAGTAATGAGAGGTGTTACTGAAGAAAAAACAAACCGCATTGCAGAAGTGATGGTGAGTTCTGTAAAGCCATTTCAAATGATGATGGGAAAGATTGTGGGAATAGGTGCAGTAGGATTGACACAATTTGCCATTTGGATTGTACTGATCCTTGGCATACAAATGCTAGTGCCATTGATTTTCCCACAATTCATGGAACAGATGCAAAACGCAAGCGCAGCTTCATCAGAAGACATGTCTATGGCAGCAACGGCTTTTGAAGGCATGTCGAATTTACCATTAGCAAAAATCATTTTCTTGTTTCTGTTTTATTTTCTTGGTGGATACCTTACTTATGCTTCAATCTTTGCAGCTGTAGGAAGTGTTGTTAGTGAAGACCAACAAGAGGCACAACAATTGGTGTTTCCTGTAATCATGCCCATCATTCTTGGCTTCGTCATCATGACAAAAGCTGTAGAAGAACCCAATAGCAGCCTGGCTATTTTTGGAAGTTTGTTTCCATTAACATCCCCTATTGTAATGATGGGGAGAATTACCTATGATGTTCCGTTTTGGCAAATGGGATTGTCGATGTTGTTATTGATCGGTTGCTTTCTTTTCTTTACTTGGATAACAGGAAAAATATATAGAACAGGCATTTTGATGTACGGTAAAAAACCAAGCTGGAAGGAAATGATGAAATGGGCGTTTAAGAAGAATTAGTTTGTTGTTTGTTGTTTGGCGTTGGTCAACATTTTGAACTCATTGAACTTGTTAAACAAATTCACCAGAAACGCAACGTCCCTTTCAGGAGACATTGCTGAGAAATAATAATAATAATAATTCGTGAATTCGTGGCCAACTCATTTCAAACAAATTCACTAAAAACGCAACGTCACTTTCAGGAGACATTACTGATAAGTTCGATACATTTTGAGAGTATTGAACCTTTTGAACAAATCCTATCCGTGATTAAAAACAGATGCTTTTATTTCAGATTTAATAAAGCGATAGGTTGGAATGAAAATCAATATAAAAATCAACAGTACAATACTAATAATAAATCCAATCGCACCATACAAAATTGCTGATGGCTTGGTTGTATCATAAGGTGCGTCTGGCTTGTCAAGCATCGCAATAATCGGCGTTTCTTTTTGTAAACGCCATAAAGCTTCTTCTCTATTTTCCGCCGACATATCACGCTGGCGCATCACTCTTGATTTCTCGTTGGATAAATTTTGTTTTGGCAATTGATATTGTAATTTATCAGGGGCTACAAATAAAGTTGTGTTTGCCATACCAACTGCAGACTTGTCATAAGTTGCCAATACCAATTCAAGTGAATCTACTTTTTCACACATGAAATCGTAATCTCTTTTGGCTTTTTTTATTTTAAGCTCTTTATAAAACTCTGAAATTTTGTCAACGAAAATATAAGATACCGGACCCACAAAAGCTTCACTCGTTGTATTAAAATTAATCTCAAGAATGCCGTTTTTATTGATTTTTGCGAAGAAATTATCTTTTAATAAATTACCGCCAACTGCTGCCAACATCTCCTTAGATTCAGGAATCTTTATAGATGATTTATAAAAAGGCTTCTTCTTGTTGTATTCTTCAATCACGAGCACTGCAACTGATTTGTTTCCCAATGCAGGAACCAATTCCAAGGCAACCGCTTCTCTTGTATTTCGACTCAAAGCAAGATCAACAATATTGATAGAAGCCTCTTGAATAAAGCTCTTAGGCGTTTCCGAAAGTCCGAGCAAACTGGTTAGTGCACTTGCTGCGCCTGCATTATCATTTGAAGCATTTAGTGGAAACACTGTTGCTCTCGATGAATACACTTTAGGAATTGTTTTTGTATAGATAAAACAACACAACGCTGCTAAAACACCAATGCCTAAAATAAGAAATTTCAACTTGGAAATTCTTGTATAAACAACAGTGATAAATGTCTGGTAATTCACTTCTATTATTTTATTGAATGTATTTAAAAATTAGAGCAGTCATTACCGCTGGCACAATGGCTATGAATGTGGCTTTTGCCATATCACTAAGACCTTGACCCTCGGGTCTTGCAGGTACATTTACAATGGCGCCTTCATGTACACGAGGATAAAAATGCAAGAATAAAAAATTATGTGTTCTTCTGCTTCTTCCATTTGCATAAGTGACAAACACTCTTCTTCTCCAAGGTTTCACACCAAACCCACCGGCTTTGTCTATATAATAACCAAGGTTTTTGTGTTGTTTGTCAAAGGCAACTTTTAAAGGAGACTGCACCTTACCCACGATGCTCACAAAAGGATTGATTTCAGGTACAAATACCACATCGTTTTCCTGAAGAATGATATCGTATTTTGAGTTTTTATTTTGTAAAGCATTGTATAAATCAATGCTTACCGGCTCTTCTTTAAATCTGTATTCTAAAGGCAAACTGTCTTTTATGATATTTCCTGTAGAATCCATTTTAAATTTAGGGGCTATTAATCCCAACTCACGCACATCAATTTGTTTTCTTCTCATTAACACAGCTCCGGAAACATCAGCATTTTCAGTAAGTCCACCGGCACGTTCAATGTAAGATGACAATCTTTCATATTTATCTAATCTTGGATATTGGCCAGGGTATTTCACCAAACCTTTCAACTCAATATTTTGTTGTAATTCAAATGACGGATTCTTTCTTACATAAATTTGGTCGTAAGGCATCAGCACGACTTTTGAAGCCGATTCATCTAATGACAAATCTTGTTGAATGGCATAAGATTTTATTACAGTCCTGGTTGGATTCAAACCTTGTTGCGCTGAATCCATATTTACAATACTCGAAATTTCCAGTCTGCCGAATTCAGCAGATGGTTTCAATCCACCTGAAATAAACAAGAGATCCTGTAAACTCATCTTGCCGTATTTAATCACTTTGCCGGGTTTTCTCACCTCGCCAAAAATCTCTACAAATTGTTGCTGACTGAACTCGCTTTTAGCAAAGAACTGAACGATGTCATTTGCTTTCAGTTCAATGTTGGAGCTATCGCTTTCGTTATTGGCTTCAAATCCTTTT
>CALPIT020000099.1 GCA_943323705.2 Streptomyces griseus | reverse complement strand
GGGGTTTGGGGTTTGGGGTTTGGGGTTTGGGGTTTGGGGTTTGGGGTTTGGGGTTTGGAGGTTTAACGGTTTAATGGTTTAATGGTTAACATTCAACTAGCGAAGCGATTTAAATCGTTAAACCAACGTAGTGATTTAAACCGTTAAACCAGCGTAGCGTTTTAAACCCTTAAACCAACGTAGTGATTTATACCCTTAAACCAGCGAAGCGATTTAAACCGTCAAACCAACGTAGTGATTTATACCCTTAAACCAGCGAAGCGATTTAAACCGTCAAACCAACGTAGTGATTTAAACCCTTAAACCAGCGTAGCGATTTAAACCGTTACACCAGCGTAGCGTTACACCCTCCAATAATCCCCTCTCCAATTTTTGATTTGCTGTTTAATTTGCTTAGCAGATAATTTCTCATCAACTGCTTTTTTAGCTAAGCCTATAAATTCATCATCTGAAGCGAATCTTAAGGCTATGATTTGTGATAAACTAAGTTTGCTATCGTGCAATTTTCCGGTCAAGGCAAAATGACGAAGATTTTCTTCTGCTCTAATGGCTCGGTCTTGTGCTTTTAATGCAAACATTCGTGCATAATAACCTAAAAAAATCAAACTTATCCCTGTAAAGGCAAAAAGCAATGGCAATATCATGCTACTGTTGTTTGTGCTCATACATGTAAAGCAAATCAATGAAACTATAAATACGATGAGTCCCAAAAGTATACCCGAATAATAAGCTGCTGGAGCAATGCGGGAATGGTTTTTAAAATCTTGTTGTTGCATATCAATTTTTTATTTGTGTGGCGAATTTAATTCAATTGATTCATTATTCAGTTAAAACAAATTCTCCGAAATTTTGTTTTGGAATTTCTAATTGAACCAAACTCAATTGAATTAATTTTGAATCATGATAAAGGTTTCCATCATTACTATCGGAGATGAATTGCTAATCGGCCAAGTTATTGATACCAACAGTGCGTGGATGGCTCAAGAATTAAATAAGTCTGGAATTAAAGTAAACAGAAGAGTGGCCGTTGGCGATGATTGGAATGAAATCTGGAAAGCCCTTGACGAAGAATCCGAAAATGCAGATGTTATTTTAATTACTGGTGGATTGGGACCAACCGCTGATGACATCACCAAACCTCTACTTTGCGAATATTTCAATGGAAAAATGATTGTCAGTCAGGAAGCACTTGATAATGTCATTCATATTTTTGAGAACATACATAAACGTCCTGTTACAGAAAGAAACCGCAAGCAAGCCGAAGTGCCTGACACCTGCAAAGTGATAGTTAATACAAGAGGCACAGCCCCTTGCATGTGGTTCGAAAAAGATAAAAAAATATTTGTGAGCATGCCTGGTGTTCCTCATGAAATGAAAGGGCTGATGGAAGACAACATCATTCCCGAACTTTCGAAAATATTTACATTACCATTTATATCTCATCGAACGTTGGTAACATATGGTATTGGAGAATCATCTTTGGCGGATAAAATTCAAAATTTTGAAAATGCACTGCCTGCCCATATCAAACTGGCCTACCTGCCCAATTATGGGATTGTCCGACTCAGACTTACTTCTATAGGAACGAATAAAGAAAATACGGAAAGAGAAATCGAAAATTTGTTTCAACAATTACAGGAGGAAGTAAAAGAATTCCTGGTTACCAATGAAGATATTCCAATGGAAAAAGTTGTTGGTCAATTGCTATTGGAAAACAATAAAACCATTTCAACAGCAGAAAGTTGTACCGGTGGCTATATGGCTCATCTGCTTACCAGTATTCCAGGTTCTTCTGCCTATTTCGATGGTAGCATGGTTACTTATTCTTATAAAGCAAAAGAAAAATTGCTTGGTGTAAAAAATGAAACCCTGATAAACTACGGCGCGGTGAGTGAAGAAGTGGTAAAAGAAATGGCCACCGGACTTTTGCAAAAAATGAACACTGATTATGTTATTGCTGTTTCTGGAATCATGGGCCCTGGTGGTGGCACACCCGAAAAGCCTGTTGGAACCGTGTGGGTGGCTGTTGCCAACGATGCTAAAATAGTTACCAAAGTATTTCATTTTAGATTCGACCGGCAAAAAAACATTCAACTTACAGCCATGAACGCATTGAATTTGATGAGATTGTTTATATTGGAAAATAAATAACCGATTGAAATATTCAAATAATAAATCAGAAATATTGACAATTGACAAAGAAAACAGACGGTAAAAAAAGTACTTTCTGATATTGACCATTGTTTCTAGAAATTTTCAAATCCGCAATTGAAAAATAGCAATTGCATCCGTTCAACTAAGCCTTTTTACTTACATTTGCGGTTATTCATTCAACTTTATTTTTAAACATATGAGTTTAGTAGACTTAATCATGCCAAAGCTGGGCGAAAGTATCATGGAAGCCACTATTTTAAAATGGCACAAACAACCCGGCGATAAAATTGCCATGGATGAGACTGTACTTGATATTGCAACTGATAAAGTAGACAGCGAAGTGCCTTCAACTGCAGAAGGTATCATCGAAGCGATTTTATATAATGAAAATGATGTGGTACCTATCGGAACTGTTATTGCAAAAATAAAAGTAGCTTCCGGAGCTTCAGATAACTCAACTGCACCAGCTCCTCAAAAACCGGCTGAAGCCGCCAAAATAATTGAAGAAATTCCATTTCAACCTGTTACTACACAACAGGCTTCAAATGCCCATAACGGACCTCGGTTTTATTCTCCTTTGGTATTAAATATTGCTCAAAGTGAAGGCATCAGTATGGCCGAATTGGAAAACATTCCGGGTACTGGACAAGATGGACGAGTGAGCAAAAAAGATATATTAGCCTATGTTAATGGTGGCCGCAAAATGGCTCCAGTGATAGCACCTGCAATACAACCTGTAGTTGTAGCCCCAACTCCTGCTCCAAGAGTAGAAACTCCTGTTGTCAGTTATTCAGGCAGCGGCAATGTTGAAATCATTGAGATGGATCGTATGCGCAAACTGATTGCCAAACATATGGTCGACAGTAAACATACAAGTCCACACGTTACCAGCTTCTGCGAATGTGATGTTACCAACTTGGTATTATGGAGAGAGAAAGTAAAAAAAGAATTTGAAAAAAGAGAAGGCGAAAAAATAACCTTCACGCCTCTTTTCATTGAAGCTATTGTAAAGAGTCTGAAAAAATACCCTATGCTCAGCAGCTCAGTAGATGGTGATAGAATTATCATTAAAAAAGACTTAGGTATAGGTATGGCAACGGCATTACCTACCGGTAATCTAATTGTACCGGTGATTAAAAATGCAGATCAGTTGAATCTTGTAGGCATCACAAAACAAGTAAACGGTTTGGCCAATGCCGCCAGAAACGGAAAATTGAAACCAGATGATACTACGGGCGGAACTTTCACATTAACCAATGTAGGCACATTTGGTAGCATCATGGGAACGCCAATTATCAACCAACCTCAAGTTGCGATTATGGCCGTTGGTGCAATTAAGAAAAGACCTATGGTCATCGAAACCCCACAAGGAGACGCCATCGCCATCAGACACATGATGTACATTTCATTAAGCTACGATCATAGAATCATCGATGGCGCTATGGGATCTACTTTCTTAAATTCAGTGAGTAAGGAATTGGAGGGTTTTGATTTGAATAGAAGTATATAGCCCCCTCAATCCCCCGAAAGGGGGAAGTTTTCATTTAGGTAATGAAAAAGGCATTTGTGTTTCTTTGTGACTTTGTGTCTTTGTGGCAAAGAAATAATTCGTGAATTCGTGGCCGAAAAATGTAGAATATTGAATGTAAAATATTAAATGTAAAAGTGGTATTTACGATGTGAAATATCATTTTCTCATGAATAATAATTCGTGAATTCGTGGTTAAATAAAATATACAATAAGAAAAATTCGTGAATTCGTGGCAACCCACTTTTTCCCCGAAGGGGAAATCCTAAAAATTCGGCTGTGGGGTTACTCTCAAATAAGACTTCACCACTTTATACCCTTTTGGAAATTTCTTATCAGCCTCTTCATTAGTTACTGCAGGAACTATGATACAATCATCTCCCTGTTGCCAATTGGCCGGTGTTACCACACTATATTGAGCTGTTAATTGCAAGCTATCTATCACCCTTAATAATTCGTTGAAATTCCTTCCAGTTGAAGCTGGATAAACGATGATCAGTTTGATTTTCTTATCTGAACCTATGATGAAAACAGACCTTACGGTATGCGTCATACTCGCATTGGGATGAATCATATCATACAACTCGCTTACTTTTTTTTCTGGATCAGCGATGATAGGAAAATCCAATGAAGTGTGTTGAGTTTCATTAATGTCTTTAATCCATTCAAAATGCTGTTCTATAGAATCCACACTTATGGCAATCATTTTTACATGTCGCTTTTCAAATTCAGGTTTCAACTTTGAAGCTGTGCCTAATTCAGTTGTACAAACAGGTGTAAAATCTGCAGGATGAGAAAATAAAATCCCCCAGGAATCCCCAAGCCATTGATGGAAATTTATTGCACCTAATGTAGTAACTGCTGAAAAATCCGGAGCCGTATCACCTAATCTTAAAGTTGACATCATTCAATTTTATTGGTAAAAGATATTTATTTTGAGTTGCGAAAATAATGCCTAATCTTTAGTCAATACAAACAAAATAATTGTTATGAATTTTAAGAAATAATCCATTAAAACATTTTCGAATTGACACTAATTTAAGTTATAATCAGAACTTAAATTTAAAAACAATTGTATTTTGAATACAATTTATAAACAACAACATTGAGAAAATATATTTCCTTCTTCAGCCTAATCAATATTGTGATGAACTTCTCGTGCAGTAACACCCAATTACTCAATGAGAAAAATGCAGCTGCAAAAGAAAAAATATTTTACCATGATTCCTTAATAGCTAAATCACAAAAAAAAGGAATTGATTTCATAGCAGTAGGTCATCTTCCTCAAAGGTGGAATATTGAAATGGATTTTGATAATGATTGCTATTTTGTAAATGAAGAGGGATTAACTATAAAAGCCAAACCCAATGCTACATTTATCAGTGATGCTTCAAAAGAAATTTACACATCAGAATCCGAAAATAAAAAAATCGAGCTGATTGTGTATAAAGAAAAATGCATAAATAAAAACGACAAACAATCAAACTCATCTATTACTAAAGTAATATTCAACAACATAACTTATGAAGGTTGTGGTCAATTTTTATTTGATGAAAGACTACATCAATACTGGGTTTTGGACTATATCGACAATGAACAACAATTTCCCATCAATTATGCTAAAGGAATCCCCTATTTCAAAATAGATCTGATAAAAAATAAAATGACAGGATTCGACGGTAGCAATAAATTATCATCTAATATAGAGTTGAAGGGCAACAGGATTTTATTTGGACAATTAAATAAAGCACCTGTCAATACACTTCAAAGTGCTACATTAATCAATCAATTTATCAGCAACCATTTGGTTGATTATTTTTTCAGAGAGGATAAACTTGTGTTTCAATTGGCAAATGACACCCGGTTGACTTTTAAATTAAAAGAGAATTAATCTCCACTTCCCTTCTCTCCTACAAACCAGTTTTCTTTGTTTTTGAAAAGCACATTAAAAGTGGTTAAGCTACCATAAATACGAGTAATGTATTGCTGTAGGTTCACTTTATCTTCATCACTCAATAATTTATGAGCGTTGATTTGTTGTTCCATCACACGTAGTCTGTCGCGAAGCATGACAATTTTGTGAAAGAAAATATCTATAGGTACTTCTTTGGCTTTTTGTGTTTTATCTGCAGGTTGAAGCAGCATAGTTCCCCCTTTCCATCTATCACCCAAAGGCACAATTTCATTTACATCAGACCACATTCTCAATATTTTGAGCAATGACTTTTCTACATCAGAAACTGTTTCCAATTCAACTGTCACATTTTCGGGTATGATTTCATCCAAGCCAATATCCGTTTTTTCAATTTCTTTGATGCCTACATTGATAAATGAAATGATGTAAGTAGCATAACGAACACCAACAATAACTCCAG
Source organism: Streptomyces griseus (assembly GCA_943323705.2). Classification (GTDB taxonomy): domain Bacteria; phylum Bacteroidota; class Bacteroidia; order Chitinophagales; family Chitinophagaceae; genus Ferruginibacter. The sequence continues at coordinate 2,747 of CALPIT020000099.1, read as the reverse complement.
GGCCATGTTGCGTGTGTTGTAATCTTGTTCCAATGCCAAGGTTTAACTGATCCATATAATAAAAATATTTGGGGTTTGTTGTTTATTTTTTGGGTTTTGGCGTTTGTTTTTTTTAGAAGAAACATTTTGAACATTTTGAACTTATTGAACCTACCAAACCCAATTTCCTACTGCAAAATCCTTACAAAAGAAGCTCGGTCTAATTGACCAATAAAATTTCCTTTCTCTTCACCATTCTTATACAATTTGAAAAATGGAATTTCGTCTATTCTTAACTGTTTGGTTAGGATTTTGTTTTCATCAATATTGATTCTGATGATTTTGGCTTTACCTTCATATTCTTTTGAAATCTCCTCTATCAAAGGAAGCATTTGACGACAAGGGCCGCACCATGGAGCGTAAAAATCAATTAATACTACTTTTTCTGAACTGGTCATTGCCTTATAATCATCGGCACTGATTTTATCTTTTATTGGCGTATTTAAAGATTGTGTAACTGGCAAATCAGCTTTGTTCCAGGCAAGCATACCTCCTGCCATTTCATACACATTTTTAAACCCAATTTTTCTCATAAATTCAGCTGCATTACCACTTCTACCGCCAGATAAGCAATACACAAAATAAACTTTATTGACATCCATATCTTTCACACGAGTCTCAAAATATTTATCTCTAAAATCAACATTCATAGCATTTACCAAAGCTCCTGAATTGAATTCATCAGGCGTTCTTACATCCAAAACCACGGCATCTTTGGTTGAATTGATAGTTTTCTGAAAAGCAGTTGGAGCAAGTTTAAAATCTTGTTGATTTGCACTCGGCAAACTTGAATTATTAGTATTTTGAGATTGGCAAGAAAAACAACAAACCCATATCAGCAAAGTTGTAAAGAATCTTATCATATAATTTTATTTAAAAATAAAGCATTTGATTGAAAATGAAAAGTTGAATGAACTAGTTTCTTCAATTATTTTGCATTCAAACCCTTTACACTGAACTCAGTTTCTACATCTTCGAGTGGTGTAATTTCATAAATAAAAATCTTTGACTTTCTTCCATCTTTTTCTGTGGTAGTAAAATCAAAAACAATCCGATTGTCAATCACCATTGGCTGAATCCCGTAGAAGAAATAATTTAAAACTCCTCTGTATAAAAAATCCACACTTGCTAAGCATTCGATTTTCTGGAATTTATTATTATCGAAATCTGCTTTATCTGCATTAAAAATGAAACATAATTTATTTTCTACAGCATCAAATTTATTGGTGTTGGTAAACTTGTAAAGCTGATCTCTATTTAAAGCAGACATTGAATAAGTTTTTGCTTCATCATCTATATCTGTAGTAGTATTATCTGTAAAATTATCAATGTAAGATTTGGTAATAACCTTATTGTTGTCTACAGAAGAAGGCAAATAAAATACAGTCTTGATTTTATTGTTTCCAAAAACAACTTTCATGCTGTCTGTTCTACTATCGGTAGCACCAATAACCGTCATCTTGTATTTAGCAATACCAACAAAACTTTGTTGAGCCATTACATTATTAAAGAAAAAGAAGCCCAATAAAAACATCAATAATCCACTTTTCATAGTCTTTAGCATTATTTAGCGAAAGTAATTATTATTCATAATTTTTCTCAATAAAATAATACAACTTTGATACAAATAAAAAACATGCAAATGAAGATTGTCAAACTCTGTATAGCCTTTTGGTGCGTTATATATCAAGCTGATGCACAACAGTTTTCAATAGTAAATAAAAAGTCAAATAATCAGGAGACAGTTATCATTACACAAAATGGCGAATGGAAATTTTCATTATTCCCTGGAAACATCATAAAAACCATTTTCATTCCTTCAAAAATCAATAAGAATGAAAATATTTCTGATGCTGTTATTGCAGCACCATTGCAGCTAAAGTCTGAAATGATAAATAAAGATGGTCACTCCATCATCAAATGGAATAAAAACCTGGCAGTAACTTTTTCCGCAGAAAATATCAAATACCAATTATTCAATACTTCTATCTTGTTAAACAATGCCTTTATCAATGAAACTGAAAGAGGATTTGATTTTTCATTAAAAAATGATGAAATGATTTTTGGTACAGGTGAAAGGAGTTTGCCATTAAATCGAAGAGGTTATAAAATGCCATTGAAGAACAATCCCTGGTATGGATATACTTTGAATGCAGATGCGCTGAACTATAGCGTTCCGTTTATCTTGTCAAATAAAAATTATGCCATATTTTTTGATAATCCTTCTATTGGATATTTGGACATTGGCAAAACAAACTCCGACTTACTTCGATATAGCGCTACCAGTGGGGAGCTAAGCTTTTATATTATTCCCGGAAAAAATTATCAGGAAATTTTCAATAATTACAAATTGCTTGTTGGTACACAACCCTTGCCACCACGCTGGGCTATGGGAAATTTCATGAGCCGTTTTGGATATACCAGTGAAGCACAAACGAAGTCTATTTTTAATAACATGAAAAAAGACAGCATCCCCTTCGATGCACTCATCTTCGATTTATTCTGGTTTGGAGATAGTATTCAACATACACTTGGCAATTTGGAATGGGTAAATAAAAAAGCCTGGCCCAATCCCCAAAAAATGATTGCCGATTTCAAAAAAGAACATATCAAAACCATCTTGATAACAGAACCTTTTGTTGTCAACACTTCTACACGATTTGAAGATTCAAAAAAATACCAGGTAGTGGACAGCAACAATAAGCCTT
>CALPIT020000098.1 GCA_943323705.2 Streptomyces griseus | reverse complement strand
TTGAATAGACGACAATACAAATCTGTTCCTTCCTGATTTTTAATGGTAAAAATGCTCATTTCACCGCGTGCATAAGCTTCGATTGGATTTTTGGCTTGCAATAACAATTTAGTTTTGCCTGTTTTTGTTTCAATCAACTGAACGATTCTTGGATCAAAAGGGTTACTGTAATTGTCAATTACGAAAGCACCATCAGTACTGATTGATGTATTGTGAACATGATTACCTTCTGTGATGGCTTTAATTTTAGCTGATTTGAAATTTACAGCATATAAGTTTTTTGAAATCGGAGAAACACCTGTAGATACGAAGAATAAGTTTTCACCTTTTTCATCAAATCCTTTTACATCAATCACATCCCACTCACCTTTTGTCAATTGTTTTACCAAACTGCCATCAACATTGTATAAATACAAATGATTCCACCCGTCTCTTTTGCTTTGCCAGATGAATTGATTAGCATTGTTTTTCACAAATAGCATCGGCACCAAAGGCTCTGCATATTTTGAATCTTCTTCTTCGAATAAAGTCTTGACAAAATCTCCTGTAGCTGCATTATATTGATTCACCCAGAAATGATTTTGTTCACGATTTAAAATGACGATGTATAAGAATTTATCATCTGGGCTCCAAGCGATGTTAGTGAGAAACTGTTCTGCAGGACCTGTAGTTTTAATCCATGTTGTATTTTTTGTTTCTGCATTGTAAACGGCAACCGTTACATGATGACTGGAATTACCTGCCATTGGGTATTTGAGGTTGTTGACTTTAGCTGGCCTTTCTGACCAATCAACAATCGGATAATCCGGAACCATGGTTTGATCCATTCTATAAAAGGCTAGGGACTTACCATTATTGCTCCAGAAAGTTCCTTTTGTAATACCAAATTCACTTTGGTGTACCGTTGACGCATACACGATGCCTTCACTGCCATCTTCAGTTACTTTTTTAGTATCGCCGTTTTTGGTTACGAATAGATTGTGATGATCAACATAAGCGATATAGCCATCGCTGCTTTGTTCTACGTTTTCTTTGGCCGCAATTTCTTTACTGATTAAAATCTTTGAAGACATATCCATTGCAAAAGACATTTTTTGTCCTTTGATGGTGGTAGTAAATTCATTGGCTGCAAACTGAATAGCAGGCATCGACTTTACAGTATCCATTGATGCTTTTCTAAGATGTTGATTGAAAGCAGATAACGTAAGGTAATCCGACTCTTCTTTTGATTTGAAATTTCCTTTCATCCAAACATCGACTCCATTTATTTTTTTCAAATACACATAATCGTTAGTCCCTTTGATAAACTGCAATTGCTTAAGGTTCTCAGGCGCCAGCGTGGTGCGGGCATTCACCATGGCATCTTCAATGGTCAATTGTTTTTGTTGAGAGAATAAACTTGTAATGGAAATAGAAAAAAGAAAAGAAAAAAATAATTGCTTCATAATTATGGTTTGTGAAAATTAAAAGTAATGAAATTATATCAGCCTTGTGTCAAACTAACTACATCCTGCCCAACATTCAACCGATGCGCCATGCCACATTTCAACGCGATATTATAAAATTGATGTCCGACCGGAAAATCAAAACAAACAGGGTAATTGAATTCTTTAACTTTTTCAAGTACAATTTGCTCTAAAGACAAACCAAATTCTTCACCTGGATCATCAGGTTTTATTTTGAAACCGCCTATAATCAAGCCTTTCAAATGATCTAACTTGCCTGTTCTTTTCAAATTCCAGAACATGCGGTCGATATTGTATAAATATTCTTCGGTGTCTTCTACAAAGAGGATTTTATTTTTTGTAATCAAATCGCTTTTTGTACCGGCTAGTGTTTCAATGATACGAAGATTGCCGCCTACCAATTCACCATCAACTGAACCGAGTTTGTTGTTTTTATTATTAGACGCTGAGTATTTAAACGGCTTGCCTTTCAAAGATGTGTCAATCGATTCAAGTGATAACAGTTGTCTTCCATCCGCAGCCGACCAATCTTCAGGAAAGCTGTTGCACATTTTGGAATGTAAAGTAGCGATGCCAAAATTAGTGTTAATATGGCTATGCAAAACCGTCACATCACTGAAACCAATTATCCATTTAGGATGATTTTTAAATATTGTAAAGTCGAGTTTATCGATAATTCGAACAACTCCATAACCGCCTCGGGCGCACAAAATAGCTTTCACCGATTCATCATCCAGCATCTCCTGAACATCTTTTCTTCTTTCCTCATCAGTACCACCAAAAGTGAAATCTTTTTTACCAATCGTGTTTCCGATTTTTATTTTATATCCCCAGGATTGAAGCTTTTGAATCGCAGGCTGAATATCCTCAAGAGAAATTGAACCTGCAGGTGAAGTGATGCCGATAATATCACCTTCTTTCAAATAAGAAGGTTGAACACAAAAACGTTCATCTTCTGACAATTTTGATATAGACTCAATGGCGGGATTTCCCGAAACAGTAGAAGCCGCTAGTAAAGTGATCGCCGATCCGAGAAAGTGTTTGCGGTTCATGATTATCGATATTTTGTCTAAAATAGTGTTTAACTACACAAGTCAACGCTTTTTATACCTTCTTTTTGCATTGAACATATAGATTTAAAATCAAAAGTTTCAAAATTCGTAGTGTAGAATTGAAAATGTTTATTTTCCGAATCTTTGATATTTAAATAAAAGATTATTGAACATGCCTATTTGTTTTAAAATATCTAAAATTTAATATAGTTCAAGTGTTTATTGTAAACCAATAAGGACTTTTTTCATTAGTTTTGCGAATGTTTTTTTAGGTGAATCTATATTTAAGATTCATTGTTTTCAAATAAAAAATGATATTATTTAAATTATAATGAAGTCTTTTATAAGTGATCTTTTCAGGGTTGGTCTTTCTAATTTATATATAATGATATTTGGTGTAGGGACTTCAGTTTTAACAGCCAGATTTCTATCGCCAGAACAAAACGGACAAATTTCTGCAATATTAGTTTACCCCTCTTTATTCATGGTTTTTGGTTCATTGGGCATTAGACAATCGACCACCTATTTTGTTGGTAAAAAGATTTATGAGATAGAAACCATCCAAAGAGCGATTACCCAGATTTGGCTATTTACTTCATTTGTCAGTGTTTTTGTTTGTTATTATTTAATAAAATTATTTACAAAGAATATTAATGATGAAACTTCTATTTTGTTGTCAATCATGACCATTCCGTTTACATTATACAATACCTATTCTTCCGGAATTTATCTTGGTAAAAGTGAAATTAAAAAATTCAATCGCATCAACTGGGTACCAAACTTTGTGACATTTCTTACAACTTTTGTGCTTTTATTTTTTTTTAATATTAAATTAAATGGTGCGCTGTTTGCACTATTCATGGGACAATTGGTGATTTTTTCAATTCTAGCATTTAAAAACCAATTTCACAAGCACTTAAGTTTTAATATCAACAAAGAGGTGATTTCCAAAATGCTTTCATTAGGCATTGTTTATGCTATCGCCTTGCTCGTTTCACAGCTAAACTATAAAATTGATGTAATCTTGCTTGAAAATTACAGCACGTCTTATGAATTGGGAATATATTCTAAAGGCACTAGTATTGTTCAGTATTTGTGGCAGATACCAACTTTATTTTCGACCATTATTTTTTCAAGAAGCGCCGCTTCAAAAGACTCTCTTGCTTTCTCTAAAAAAGTTTGTCAATTGTTAAGGATTTCTCTAGTAGTGATAGGTATCATGTCTTTATTTATAGGCATATTTTCAAAGCAAATTATTTTATTGTTATTTGGCGCGAAATTTTTAGATAGCGTTCCTGTTATGCAAATATTGCTTCCAGGTGTAGTACTATTAACTGTCTTCAAAGTAATGAATATGGATTTAGCAGGCAAGGGCAAACCATGGATTGCATTACAATCGATGGCGGTTCCATTGGTATTTAATGTGATTTTAAATTTAATATTGATCCCAAAATATGGTTCTCAAGGAGCGGCTTTTTCTTCACTGATTACCTATTCATTAGCTGCCTTCTTTTTCTTACACTTTTACAGTAGAGATACTAAAATAAAAATCAAAGAGATTCTTAATTTCAGTAAATCTGATTGGGAACCCCTTAACTCCTTAATAAAAAAAATACCCATTTTCAATAAATAAAAAATGTTTTTATACAACAAAGAAAGAAACGGGAGAATTCCTAACGATGTTGCTTATTCTAAAGCACCTGAATTAGTATGGAAAATTCAGTTTAAACAATATCCAATCCGATGTGCAGAATCTACCCCTGTTGCTGACGCTGACAATAATATTTATTTTGGCTCTCATGATGGCTCATTTTATTGTGTAAATCCTGATGGTCAAATAAAATGGCAATTCGTTACTGAAAGTAAAATTTACTCAAGTCCATTAATTTTCAATAACCATGTTTATTTCAATTTTGGAAGATCAAATATGGCATGCTTTGATTTAAATGGAAATAAAAAATGGATTATTGATGGCATGTCAGCATTGAAAAACAAGTCTAAATTTTCCAGATTGTTTTCTCATATAAAGTCTTATTTGTATTATGATTATGAGTTCAAAAAATTCATGAAAATAAATGCATGGAGTTCTCCGAATATTTTAAATGATGGTACATTATTGACTGTGCTGTGTTCTAAGGGCTTGTATGCATTAGATGCCAATAGTGGAGCTGAAAAATGGTCGTACAAACCTGGGGAGTTATTTTATCATCAAGCTGGTGTGGCTATCACAACAGTAAATGGCGAGGAAAGAATTTTCTTTGTATCGCAGGCTAATGGATTACATGTTTTGGACACCTCAGGAAATTTGATTTGGGAAAAAAAATCAATTAGTGGTTATAATGGTTGGGCCAACCCTTCCATAGATCCGGAAGAAAATGCGGTTTATCATTCTATAAGCAAACACAATCAATCTTGTTACTTATACAAACATTCTTTAGATGGAAAGCTCCTCTGGGAAAAGAAATTCAATTTTGGCTGCAGGGCTACTGTTGGCGTGCCTACAGGTAATTCAATCTGCTTTCTCGGATTAAATGGAAAAGCGTACAAAATAGACAAAAAGAATGGAGCCATTCTAGCTGAATTAAGTATAGCAAGTTCCGATCGTGGGCTATGGACCTCCCCTGCCATTTTAGAAAACGGAAGTGTTCTCATCAATACAAAAAAATCAGTCCAAAAAGGTTCATTAATATGTATCTCAAAAGACTGGGAAATCAATTGGGAAATCAATTATGGAAAGGCTTTATCAGTGCCTTACATTGATCAACTAGGCTATCTTTATACCGGAACTTGGGATGGCGACTATTATAAATTTAAAGAACAAAAAATATGAAAATAGGCATACTTACCTACCATCATGTCAACAATGATGGAGCTATTCTTCAAACATTAGGACATTTATATACGCTTAAAGATCTTTTTCCTGAAGCTCAGGTTGAAGTCATCGATTATCGTTCACTTAACATGGAAATCAGTGAATGGATTTTGGCGTTGAAATCATTTCTGCCCTGGAAAGGCGGTGGGTTTTCAAAGACTAGAAAGTTACTTTATTTAAAATCTTTCGTCAACAAACAGTTAAGTTTATCTTCTTCAAGTATCACTACCAATGATTGGAATAAAGCTTCTGCATTTATAGAAAAACAAAATTATGATGCGATTATAGTTGGTAGTGATGAAGTTTGGAAAGTATTAAACAAAAAACAATCTCGCAAATTTCCTAATATTTATTGGCTCCCCTTACCATTGAAAGCAGCTAAAATCGGTTCTGCAGCTTCTGCAAATAAATCAGATGAATCATTAATAAAGCAAGAAGCGATTCAACATCAAATGCGAACATTTCTAGATGACTTTAAAAGAATTGCTGTTCGCGATCAGTTTACTTATGATTTAGTTTGTAAAAATGTGACAGACACTTCAAAAGTGTATCAAGTGCCAGATCCAACTTTTGGAATGGATTTCAATACAGAAGTGCGTCAGAAATTAATAAAATTAGGAGTAGACTTTAATAAAAAAGTAGTTGCTTTGTCTTTTTCTTCGAACCCTGTTTATTTTTCAAAAATTGCTGAAACGTTGAGAACATATGCAGACCAGCATAACATACAATTAGTAGCAATAGGACAGCAAAACAAATTTGCACATTTAGACATCACCGGCCATCTCAATCCATTGGAATGGGCATCTTGTTATAAACATTTTAATTTTTGCATTACCGATCGTTTTCATTCAGCCATTTTTAGTATAAAAAATATCATTCCATTTTTAGCGATAGAATTATCAAGTAAATACGATGGCTCTTACAAAGGGAAAGTTGTTGATTTGCTAACCAAATGCGGTATGATGAATGCACATCGTTTTGTTTCTAAGGATAGTATTGACATTATTAACGTGATGAATGAACTAGAAAAATCACACAACCCTGATGCTATGAAAAAAGTTGTGTCTGATTTCAAGGTTTCATTTCGTGCTCATCTTAAAGAGTCCATTTTAAGTGTAAAATAATTTCCATTTCGAAAATAGTGGTTTTTTATTGTAGGCTTTGATATAAAATTGTAGACTTTAACCTTAATTGCAATCAGTTTTTGTTTTTGGGCTTTGCCGCTGTTTATGGTATTTTTGCAACCATGAACAATCCGAAAAGATATCTGATTACCTCGGCACTTCCATATGCCAACGGACCAAAGCATATTGGTCATCTAGCGGGCGCCTATCTGCCTGCTGATATTTATTCCCGTTATTTAAGAGCGCAAAAGCGTGATGTAGTTTTTGTTTGCGGCAGTGATGAACACGGAGCAGCCATTACCATTCAGGCGATGAAGGAAAAAACTACTCCTAAAGCCATTGTAGATAAATATCATGCACTACTCGAAAGCAATATGAAAGATTTGGGGATTTCCTTTGATATCTATCACAGAACTTCCGCTCCAATTCATCATGAAACAGCCCAGGAGTTTTTTACTAAGTTGAATAACAATGGAGATTTAATTGTAAAAGAATCAGAACAATATTTTGATGAATCCGCCAATACATTTTTAGCTGACCGCTATATCATTGGTACCTGTCCCGTTTGCAGCAATGATGGCGCTTATGGCGATCAATGCGAAAAATGTGGGACTTCTTTAAGTCCAGAACAATTAATCAACCCGAAAAGAACTTTAAGCGGCAATCCTCCATCAAAGAAAAAAACGACTCATTGGTATTTGCCTTTAGATAAACATGAAGAATTTCTTCGTGAATGGATTTTAACTGAACATAAAAGCGATTGGAAACATAATGTGCTTGGTCAGTGTAAAAGCTGGATTGATGCGGGGTTGCATCCAAGAGCAGTGACGAGAGATTTGGATTGGGGGGTCAAAGTACCTGTAGCCCCCCCACCCCCCGAAGGGGGGATTGTTGATGACGGTCAACAAAGTAAATCTTCATATGAATCAGATGATCAGCAATTTGATTTGATTGAGGAAGGTCAGTTTCCTTATCAGACTTCAGATCCGATTTTGTATGGGCTTTTGAAAGAATTTGCAGCAAATAACAGATCAGTTCCAACTCAAGCAGAAATTGCTTTATGGGAAATGTTGAGAGGAAAGAAACTTGATGGCTTTAAATTCAGAAGACAACACATTATTGGTGCTTTTATCGCAGATTTCGTTTGTCTGAAAAAGAAACTGATAATTGAAGTTGACGGTTTGATTCACCAACTGCCTGAAAATAAAATCAAAGACGAAGAAAGAACGCTGTGGTTATATGATCAAGGTTTTGAAGTCATCAGATTCTCCAACGAACAAGTTTTAGGTGATACTGAAAATACGCTAAATGCTATATCAAAAAAACTTAGCCAAACTAACGACGAAGTCGTTACTAATTCTCCATCTACAAATCCCCCCTTGGGGGGTGGGGGGGCCAAAGTTTTATACGTTTGGTTCGACGCTCCTATCGGCTACATCAGCGCCACCAAACAATGGGCTATTGACAACAACAAAGACTGGAAACCTTATTGGGAAGATAAAGACACCAAATTGGTTCACTTTATTGGTAAAGACAATATCGTTTTTCATTGCATCATTTTTCCAGTGATGTTGAAATTGCATGGAAACATTTTACCTGATAATGTACCCAGCAATGAATTCATGAACCTCGAAGGAGACAAGATGAGCACGAGCAGAGGATGGAGCATTGAAATGGATGAATACATCACAGATTTTGTGAAAAAAGAAAATGGTGGCGACATGATGGTGGATGCTTTGCGTTATTACCTTACTGCCATTGCCCCTGAAACTAAAGACAGTGAATTTACTTGGAAAGGATTTCAAGACGCCTTGAATAGTGAACTTGTTTCCATCTTCGGCAATTTTGTAAATCGCACTTTTGTTTTGATGCACAAATTGTGTAATGGAAAAGTACCTGCGTACCATCAAGCGATTGCTGATGATGCCGATAAAAAACTTTGGGCGGACATTGCTGAAATCAAACAAAAAGTTGAAAACAATATTGAAGCTTACAAATACAGAGATGCTTTGTTTGATGTGATTGACCTCGCTAGAAAAGGCAATAAATACATGCAAGACAAAGAGCCATGGATTGTAGCCAAACAAGTTGGTGAAAATGGATTGCCAATACCTGAAGCTCAACAAAAAATAGACAATACCTTACATAATTGTTTGCAATTGACTGCCAATCTTGCTGTACTCATCAATCCTTTCCTTCCTTTCACTGCTAAGAAAATGTGTTATATGATGAAAGTGGTTGAAAAAATGCTGGATTGGGAAAATGCTGGCAGACCAAAATTATTAAGTGTTGGCTATTCACTCAGAGCTCCTGAATTATTGTTTAGAAAAATGGAAGACGAAGAAGTGAA
>CALPIT020000097.1 GCA_943323705.2 Streptomyces griseus | reverse complement strand
CTCAATGCCTATAATGATTACATGAAAGGCAATACTGAACAAAGAACTGATTTAAATATCGCTATTTCTAAAACGTTTTTCAATAATCGATTAACCATCAGTGTTGGCAACAACTTTGGATTGTCAGGTCAAAAAGCAGGGGGAAATGCAAATACATTCAGACCCGATGCCAACATGGCTTATAAACTTAGTAAAGACGGCAAGTACATGATTAGCGCTTATACAAAAAACCAATTTGAAATTGTACTTGATGGCTATGTTGTTGAATCTGGTGTTTCTTTTTCTGTAACCTTGGATTACGATACGTTCAAAGAATTTTTTGGAAATAAAAACAAAGATTGAAAAACTATTATTCCATATTAATACTATTAATCGTTTTAACAGGGTCATCATGTTCTGTTTCTAATTACCTGCCTAAAGGTGAAAAATTATACAAAGGAGCCGTCATTCAAATAGACAAAGATGTTGAAGTAAAAGAGAGCAACAAAAGTTTGAAATCCACTATCGAGTTGGCGACTAGGCCCGAACATAATAAATTTATTTTGGGCTTTCCATATAAAGTGTGGTTCTGGTATAAAATAGGTGAACCCAAACAAGAAAATGGTTTCCGAACATTATTAAGAAAAAAGCTGGCAGAACCGCCAATATTAAGCAACAGGGTAAATGTAAAAGCTGCAGCCGAAAACATACAATCTTTGCTTGAAAATTTAGGATACTTTCATTCTACAGCATTAGGTGATACCATCAACACAAAACAATTCTGTAAGGCTGTATATAAAGTTTCAGTAAAACCACAATACCACATCAATGAAGTAACATGGATAAAAGATTCTACTTCGACTTTATTGCCATTGCTCGAAGAGAATACTAAAATCAATAGTTTGTTGCAAAACGGAAATCCATACAGACTCAGTGATATAACGGCAGAGCGTGAACGATTGGATGCTATTACAAAAACCAAAGGCTATTATTATTTTCATCCTGACTATCTGATGGCTTATGCAGATAGCACCATTGGAGATAAGAAAGTGAATTTATTGTTCAATTTGAAAAGGATGACTCCTATTGAAGCCAAAAAGATTTATACAATAAAAAACATTACTATTTTTCCTGATTATTCATTGGGAGATTATTTCAGCAACAGTAATGAATTAACAGTAAAAAATATTGATGGACTCACGATAAAACAAAATTCAAATCTTTTCAAAACTTCATTGTTTGAAAAATCTATCACGTATAGACCTGATTCTGTTTACAACAGCGATCTGATCAATGGAACCTTAAACAGGTTAATCAATTTGAATACTTTCAAGTTTGTAAAAAATAAGTTTGACACCATTAATGACCATGAACTAGCAGTGACGTATTTTCTAACACCATACAAAAAGAAATCTGTTCAAGCTTCACTAGATGCATTTTCTAAAGACAATAGTTTTGTAGGCAGCAAACTCAGTTTGAACTGGAAGAACAAAAACACATTCGGAGGTGCAGAACAGTTGGCAGTAAAAGTCTATGGTGGTTTCGAAGTGGCAACAGCAGATTCACTGAAAGTAAATAACAATTTCAGAGCAGGTACCGAAGCTTCGTTAAAATTTCCAAGCTATGCGATTCCTTTTTTAAAAATAAAAGAAAACAGTTTCTATCCTGCTAATACTGCTATCACATTGGGATACGAATGGTATCAAAAAAGATTGTATTACACAAAGAATTTTTTCAGACTGCAATATGAATTCATAAAAAAACCAACTGCTACAACACAAATTAATTTTGCACCGGTTTCGTTGAGTTATACCAATGCAATGAATGTTACAGACTCATTTTACAGAGAAGCCGCCATTAATCCTTCTTTATTGGTAAATGTATTTGCAGAATCTGTAATTGGCACTTACTTGTCTTTTAGCAAATTTGCAGAGCGTAAAAAACACCATTGGTATTTCAATACAAGTATTGATGTTTCCGGAAATGTGGCAGGTTTAATAACCGGTGCTAAAAGTTATAGAGAGAAAAAAATATTAAAAGCACCATTTGCACAATTTGTGAAACTAGATATTGATTTGCATTATACAACTGCTGCAGGTAGAAAAAAATCATTTGCTAACAGATTGCAATTAGGTTTGGGTTTACCTTATAATAATTCTAAAGCCCTGCCTTTTTCTAAATTATATACAATAGGCGGTGCCAGCTCATTAAGAGGATTTAATGCAGGAACTATCGGCCCCGGATCATTGCAGCCTTCTGCATTAAATCGCGGACTTTATCAAATCATTGGAGGTGATATAAAATTGTTGTTCAATTCAGAATTAAGAATGCCGATTACAAAATCATTGAGTCTGGCATGGTTTGCAGATATTGGCAATACATGGACAAAAGATACTTTGTTATTTGGCGAGTCTGGTAAAATATCAAAAGATTTTTATAAAGAAATAGCATTTTGTACTGGCACAGGTTTGCGATTTGATGCAACCATTTTAGTCATAAGAGCTGATATAGGCATACCTTTAAGAAAACCATTTCTTCCTGAAAATGAAAGATGGGTAATGAATAAGATTGCATTTGGTGATTCACAATGGCGAAGAGAAAATTTGATTTTGAATATTGCTATTGGATTACCTTTCTAAACAGTTTCAATTTTATTATGAATAAATTTTCTTTTCTTTATACATAAATACTCCAATATCTTATTATGTCTACAAAAAAGAATTTAAGAAAAATTATTATTGCCTCATCATTAGGAACTTTAATTGAGTGGTATGATTTTTACATTTTCGGAAGTTTAGCAATAGTCATTTCTACAAAGTTTTTTCCTCAAACAAACCCAACAGCAGCCTTTCTCTCCACGTTAGCCACTTTTGCAGCTGGTTTTGTTGTACGTCCTTTTGGAGCTTTGTTTTTTGGTAGATTAGGCGACATGATTGGTAGAAAATATACATTCATGGTTACTTTGTTATTGATGGGAGGTTCTACTTTTTTAATCGGATGTGTACCAGATTATGCTACCATTGGATTTATGGCACCCTTACTCGTTTTATTACTGAGATTACTTCAAGGACTGGCCTTAGGTGGTGAATATGGTGGAGCTGCTACTTACGTTGCCGAACACTCGCCAAAAAATGAAAGAGGTTACTGGACATCTTGGATTCAAACTACAGCAACTGCTGGTTTGTTTATTTCACTTACCGTAATTCTTATCACCAGAAATTTTCTAGGTACTGAAACATTTGAAAACTGGGGTTGGAGAATTCCATTTTGGATTTCGATTATCATGGTAATCGTATCTTTCTTTATTCGCAAAAACATGGAAGAGTCTCCCGTTTATACAAAAATAAAATCGGAAGGAAAAGTTTCTGCTAATCCATTAAAAGAAAGTTTTGGCAATCGTTATAATTTCAAATTCGTTTTATTGGCTTTATTTGGCGCTACCATGGGGCAAGGTGTAGTTTGGTATACGGGACAATTCTATGCCATGAGCTTTATAGGAAAAGTATGTAGTGTTGCCAGCGAGCAAACAGATACCATCATGGCAATTGCATTAATTGCAGCAACTCCTTTCTTTGTTGTATTCGGAGGACTGTCTGATAAAATTGGCAGAAAGAAAATCATGATGTTAGGTATGTTACTGGCAATATTTGCATACAGACCCATATACAGTAACATGTTTTCAACAATTGACTGCACTAACAGAACAGAAATAATTGAGAAAAGAAGGATTGATGTAAACACAAAAGTTATTTCAAAATCACCAACAGACTCTATCTTGACAACGGTAACCAAATTTTTCTATACCGATGGCGTTACCATGGAAACCACAAAAAAAGACACACTATTTGCTGACAGAACTATAATACCCAATAAAGAAATCAAAAAATCAATAGAATTAAATAAAAGCAGTTATTGGACAATCATCTTTCTTGTTTTCATTCAGGTGATTTTTGTAACCATGGTATATGGACCGATAGCTGCATTTTTGGTTGAAATGTTTCCAGCAAAAATCAGATACACATCCATGTCATTGCCTTATCATATCGGTAATGGTATTTTTGGCGGATTGTTACCAACAGTAGCCACCTATCTCGTTACTACGGCGAAAAGCAATAATGAAGCTGAATGGTATTTGAATGGCTTGTGGTATCCAATCATTGTGGGAGCGGTATGCTTTTTAATTGGAATGATTTTCTTAAACAAAACGAATAACAAAACTGAAGATTAATTTATGAATACAATAAAAAAAATATCAGGAATAGTTTGGATGATGATGGGATTAGCGGTTGGTTATTTCAATATCATCATCATGGGCATTCCAAAATTTCAAACAGGTAAACAAGAAGATTTGGTGTTTGGAATTGTAAACATATTTGTATTAACGCCAATCATTGTCGGAGGATTGATAATTTTTGGGTATTATGCTTTAATGGGAGAGTATAGTGAACAAGACAATTAAATTCATTATCCGAAGAACAATATTTAAATTGAATACAACTATATACTTCTTATAATTCCCAATTCCAAACCTCTTAATTCAGCTAGGCCTCTTAATCTTCCGATTGCAGAATAACCTGGATTGGTTTTCTTTTTCAAATCATCTAGCATTTGATGGCCATGATCAGGTCGCATAGGAATAGAAATGTTTCTGCGTTGCATGATGTTTACTAGTTCTTTCACTATAGCATACATATCCGCATCGCCTTCCAGATGATTGTCTTCATAGAAATCGCCCAATTCATTTCTTTTGGTGTTTCTCAAGTGAATGAAATTAATGCGATCGCCGAATTGTTTTACCATGGTTGGTAAATCATTGTCGGCTCTTACTCCAAATGATCCGGTACAAAAACAAAGTCCACTATGTAATGAAGGAACTGCTTCAAATAAGTATTGTAAATCTGAAGTTGTACTTACCACACGAGGTAAACCCAATATAGCAAAAGGTGGATCATCAGGATGTATCACCATCTTCACATTCGATTCTTCTGCAACCGGAATGATTTGTTGTAAGAAATAGATCAAATGAAAACGAAGTTTTTGAGCATCAATACCATTATAAGTATCTAAAGCTGTTTGAAACGCTTCAATAGTAAAACTCTCCTCACTACCTGGTAATCCCTTAATGATGTTTTGCTTGAGTATTTGCTTTTCCTCATCATTCATCAAATCAAATCTTATTTTAGCGTTTTCAATTTCAGATGGAAAATAGTCTGCTTCTGCATTTTTTCTTTTCAATATAAATAAGTCAAATGCTGCTACTTCAGCCTTTACATATGACAGCGCAAGAGATTTATCTGGCATTTCAAAAGCCAGATGAGTTCTTGTCCAGTCCATCACCGGCATGAAATTATATGTAATAATATGGATACCGCATGCACCTATATTTCTGATTGATTGTTTGTAATTGTTAATATAAATTTGGAAATTGTCAGCTTGAGTTTTTATGGCTTCATGAATAGGTAAGCTTTCAACAACAGACCATACCATTCCAGCAGCTTCTACTTCAGCTTTTCTTTTCATAATTTCATCTATCGGCCATTCTTCTCCGTTAGGTATATGATGAAGTGCTGTAACAACACCTGTGCAACCTGCTTGTCTGATGTCCCATAAACTCACCGAATCATCCTGACCAAACCAACGCATAGTTTGTTGCATTTGATTCATAATAAATATTTTTTAAAGGGAATGAAAATTATTGAAACTGATAGATATACAAATATAATTTGACTATCAGGTTAGTCTATTTCATTAAACAGACACTCTCCGAATTGCATTCAAATAAGCATCAATCACAAATTGCTTATCAAATTCTTTAATCACTTTTTTTCTGGCATATAGGCCCATTTCATTTCGTTGTGCTACTGAACATAAAATCATTTGCTTCATTTTAGCTGCCAAATCAACAGCATCAGCAACATTGCACAACAATCCGGTGACACCATGCTCCACAATTTCTCTACATCCAGTTGTATCACACGTTATACAAGGTTTTTCCATACTAGAAGCTTCCAGTAATACATTGCTTATACCTTCACGGTAAGAGGGCAGAACGACACAATCTGATGCCGCAATATGTGTTCTTACATCGTCTGATGCGCCACAATAATCAATAATTTCTTCAGCAACCCATCCTTGAATATCTTTATCAGTAATTGTATTTTTTTTGAGATTTTGGTTCCACGTTGGACCCACAATTTTAAAGGTCACATCTGGATTTTCTTTTAGCACAATTCTTGCAGCGTCTACATATTCGATAACACCTTTGTCTTTTAATAACCTGCCGATAAATAAAAAAGTGAATTTATTATTTTGAGTTGTGGGTTGTGGTTTGAAATATTCATGATCAACACCAG
This sequence comes from Streptomyces griseus, assembly GCA_943323705.2. Taxonomy (GTDB): domain Bacteria; phylum Bacteroidota; class Bacteroidia; order Chitinophagales; family Chitinophagaceae; genus Ferruginibacter. The sequence goes on along the minus strand of CALPIT020000097.1, from coordinate 2,582 downwards.
AGCCAGGAATCAATGCGGCTTTGTCTGATGAAACAAATCGATGTATCACAAACAAATTCATATCATCTCTGTTTTGAAAAAACAAATGTGCAGTTTTTCGTAATACAAATTTGTATAAAAATCTCGCGAGTAGGTATGCGGGACTTTGACTACTAAATAAAGGGCCGATACCGGTTATATTGGTTATTGTGGGAATACCTAATTGACCCGTTACAAAATTTCCCCAAATAGCAGGACGCATGGTAAAAGTGAGGCAAACATCAGCTTTAATTTTTTTTATTGCTTTTTTTATATTGCCGATGTATCTTAAAACATGAAAAGGATTGATATTACTACTTTTTACATCAATTACATGGATGCCATTTTTTCTAGCAATGGCCATATCCTCTTCAGTTCCGGTAGTTAATACATAAACATTAAACCCCTGACGCATCAATTCAAGCGTCAACTTGTTTCGCATGGTGTTGGTAGAAACAATATTGTTTTCTAATATGGCTATCGTCTTTTGCATGTAAACAACAATTACGAAAGATAAACTTTTTTATACCAGACTTCAAGAGAAAAAACAGTCCATAAAATTTTGGCGCGTTTTTCAGCCGGCATTTTAATTTGATCAGATAATAACTTTTGTACAAACCCTTTAGTAAGTATGTTTTTGTGATAAGCATTGGCATCGCCTAAATAATCATGAATAATTTCTTTAAGTTGCCCATTCACCCAACTCTTTAATGGAATTTCAAAACCTCGCTTTGGCTGGTTGATAAGCAGCTCCGGTAAATATCTTTTTGCCAATGTTCTCAATAAATATTTTGTGCTTGCTCCGTTAATTTTAAATTGATCATTCAGTGTTGGTGCATATTCCAATATCTCTTTGGACATAAATGGACTTCTGCCTTCCAGTGAATGTTGCATGGTCGCAATGTCCATTTTAGTCAGCATTTGACCGGAAAAATTACTATCGAAATCAAGATTCATTATCTTTTTCAAACCTGATAAAGAGGAATCATTGATTTGATGGAAACCCGAATTCATTTCACTCAGGTAATCGTATTGCTTAGTTATTAGATTTTTTTCATGTCCTTCCATGATGTCGACTCCGGCTGCAAAATAAATATCAAGATCTGATTTGCCTGCAAAATTCAACAAGCGATAGAGAAAATTATACTTTGATTTTTTATCGTGAGGTGAAGGCAAGCATTTGATGAAAGTATTTGCTGCTGCGGAGACCACCATATTCTTTTTGAAAAAATCATATTTGCTGAAAGGCACATACCTGCGGTAACCAGCAAACAATTCATCAGCACCATCTCCATTTAATATTACCGTTACCAATTGCTTTGCGGCTTTACTCACATAATAAGAGGGAATGGCTGAACTGTCATAAAATGGTTCACCATAATTGGCAATGATTTGCTCTACATCATTTTTTAATTGATCAAATGAAATGCCAACAACGGTATGGTCTGTATCGTATTTGTCTGCTACTAATTTTGCCAAGGGCGCTTCATCGTATTCGCCATCAAATGAAACGGTAAGTGTTTTTATTTTAGCAGAATATTGACTAGCTATTGAAGTTACCAATCCACTATCGATGCCGCCACTTAAAAAACAGCCCACTTCCAAATCACTCGAATCCATTCTTCGTTTTACAGATGCCGTTAGTAAATCATTTACTTTTTCAAGTGCAGTGTCAAAACTATCGGCATTTTGTTGCAAATAAAAATCGTGAACGTTCCACCATTTGGTTGTGGTAACAGAAATGTTATTGCAATCAAGAATGGCATAACTTCCCGGCTCTAGCTCTTTTACTTTTTTATAAGGCGTAAGTGATTTGTAAAACACACCCAATCGCATGTATTGAAGCAGATTTCTTTCATCTATCTCTAGTGGTAATAAGGCTTTCAGACAATTGAGCTCACTGGCGAATACAATTTTTTGACCATCGTTATATATGTACAATGGCTTTTTTCCAGCTCTGTCTCTTGCCAGAAATATGGTGTTTTCTATTTTATCATAAATCGCAAAAGCAAACATGCCATCAAATAAATCCAAGCATTTTTCTCGAAATTGATGAAACAATAATAGAATAGTTTCTGTGTCAGAATAGGAAGCACCAGTCAACCCAAATTGCTTTCGGAGTTCAGCATGGTTATATATTTCACCATTGAAAATAATCGTATACCTGTCATGAAGGTGCATGGGCTGCTTGCCTCCTGTAGCATCCAATATCGAAAGACGCAAATGATACAAATCTACGTTTTCATGAACGTAACCGTTTTGTTCATCCGGACCCCGGTGAAGCATAACCTCATTAACCTTTGAATATGATAGTTTGTGATTTACAGATCCAACAATTCCGCACATGAATGACACATTGATGTTGGCAAAAATAACTATTAATGTTTATAAAAAAACTTTGCCCCAACCATAAGGTCAGGGCGAAGTAGTTATAACAACCAATATTTTTATAATTCCATTAATGTTGCTTTTGAACCATCTGAATACGGTGGAACAAAAAAGGATAATATCGCTTTCTTTAAAGGAGCAAAAACAATTTTAGTAATAGGTTTATTGTACTCTAT
>CALPIT020000096.1 GCA_943323705.2 Streptomyces griseus | reverse complement strand
CAGGCTTGTTTGCAAAAAGGAATATGAATATAAATACCCGCCAAAGATTGTAGTTTTACATGAATTGTATTGTACGTAATTCAATATGCAAGTTAAGTCTTATTCAATTGTGCTGTTCATCATTTTGTTTTCTCTGTTTGGTATGGAGCAGTGCAGTGTATGGGCACAATCGAATGTCAATGTAAACTTACAAATCATACTCTCTCCTCAACAATCCAATGATTTTATTTCAACCAATGGAATTGTAACTAATTTCAGCTCTATCAAATCAGCAGAAAGTTATGTCAATAAATTACCGGAATATCTATTGAATAAAGGATATCCCGGAGCCTCTGTAGATAGTATCATCAAAACAGATTCATCTATTGTCGTCTTTTTGTTTACAGGTCCTTCTTGTAAAATAGTAAGTTTAAATATGCCTGCTACACAAAAAGAGTGGGCACAGGTTACAGGTTTATATCTTAAAAAAAATACGATAACAGATATTGAGTTTTTTCAGTTTCTCAAGCTTCGGGATAAGATTATTAATTATTATGAAAACAACGGCTATCCGTTTACAACTGTTGCTCTAGATAGTGCAAAATGGGAAAATAATAAACTTACGGCCCAGCTCAATGTTGATAAAGGTGTTTACTACATGATAGACAGCATCAGTGTTTCAGGCAACTCAAACATAAAAAATGAATTTCTGCAACGTTATTTAGGCATTAGTAATAAATCCGGTTTTAAAAAAAATCTGTTGTCTCAAGTAGATAAAAAAATGAGTGACCTTAATTTTCTAACTCAACTTCAACCTTCAACGGTTACAATGTTAGGGACGGGTGCAATTTTAAATCTGTATTTAAAATCTAAAAAAACAAATCAAATTAATTTTTTAGTAGGATTAATGCCTGCTTCTCAAAATGCACAAAAAACATTGCTAACGGGTGATGTGAATCTTGATTTAAAAAATGTATTAAAGTCTGGCGAAAGAATTGTTTTTAAATGGCAACAATTGCAACCTAAATCACCCAGACTGAATCTAGGCTTTAACAGACCTTATATTTTACATTCGCCATTCGGGCTTGATTTTATATTTGATATGTTTAAAAAAGATTCTAATTTCTTGCAAATCAACTCCAGGTTAGGTTGTCAATTTGAAATGCAATCTGGACAAATTGGTAAAGTATTTTTTCAATGGCAACAAAATACTTTATTACCCGGAGCGATTGATACAATATTGATTAAATCACAGAAAGAGCTGCCTGTAAATTCTGACATCCAAACTTCGTCTATAGGATTCAGTTATATTTTCAACAAAACCAATTACAGGTTAAATCCCAAAAAAGGTAGTGAGTTAGAATGTACAGGAATTGCGGGTCTTAAAAGAATAAAAAAGAGTAATGAAATAGTCAGTCTTTCTGAGCCTGGTTTCAACTATGCATCATTGTATGACTCTATTCGGCTGAATACTTATCTTATAAAATGCAAAATAAATGCAGCTCATTATTTTGATTTAGGAAAATCAGCAACCCTAAAAACTTCAATTAATTCTGGTTTGTATTTTAGTCCGGATATTTTTAGAAATGATTTATTTCAAATTGGAGGATCAACACTATTAAGAGGTTTTGATGAAGAAAGTATTTACGCATCAAAATATGTGGTTTTTTCAGCAGAATACCGTTTGTTATTTGGTGTCAATTCTTTTATTTCCTTTTTTTCTGATTATGCCAAGACTGATTTTCAGTTTCAGCAATTCAAACAAAATAATAATTATTTAGGAGCAGGTTTGGGAATTCAATATGAAACCAAAACGGGCTTATTAAACGTCAGTTATGCTGCCGGTAAAACGATCGGAATCCCATTTAATATTTCCCAATCTTCAAAAATTCATTTTGGATATATAAATTACTTTTAGCTTTCTTGGTCAAACGGGTTTATTTTTGCAAAAGCATAATATGTCAAATTGAATAAATTTTTCTTTTCCCTTTTTATTGTCTTGTTTTTTTCTGTAATCAGTAAAGCACAACATCTTGATTCATTGTCACACAATGCGGATAGCAGTTTGTTGGCTAAGGATAGTATTGATGGCAAAGCTGTTGCAGATTCTTTATTTTCTGACTCAATAAGGTTTGAACACACAAGGATTGAAAAGAATACTATCAATCATTACAAGAAAATACTTGACGAAAATCGTTTTGTTACCAATAGCAAAATTCCGGTAGTTGCCTATCAGTCTGAGCGGCAGATTGACAAGCAAAATTCTTTTTTTTACGCTATTGCTTTACTTTTCTTCTTTTTGGGCATATTAAAAATTGCTTTCGGAAAATATTTTACAACTATGATTCGCGTTTTTTTTAATACTTCATTACGCCAAAGTCAATTAAAAGATCAGTTGCTTCAAGATAGATTGCCTTCATTGTTTTTTAATTTGTTGTTTGTGATTGTGGGAGGTATTTATCTTTATTTGTTGTTGTTTAAGAATGGAAAAATCGAGTACTATGAATACAAATACCTTTACTATGGGATGCTTGCATTAACAATAGTATATACTTCAAAATTTGTTGCATTGCATGTCATTGGGTGGCTTAGTGGTTTCACCAGAGATACAGAAAACTATATTTTTATTGTGTTTCTAATTAATAAAATATTGGCCATTTTGCTAATGCCTTTTATAGTTGTTATTGCTTTTTCAGAAAAATCAGTCAGTGAAATTGCAATTTTAATTTCGTTAATACTTGTTGGTTTTATGTTCATTTTGAGATATCTAAGGGGCTTCAGTATCATTCAGCAAACACTCAAAATTAGCAAATTCCATTTTTTATTATACATCATAACTGTAGAACTATTGCCGATTTTTCTGATTTATCAAATCGTGTGGAATATTCTAATTAAAAGTTTGTAATTTTGCGAAATATTTGGAAAATACTAATATGATTAAAAAAAGTATTAAAAAAGTTGCGGTACCTAAAAAAACTATTCGCAAAATACTTATAACACAGCCAAGGCCTGAAGGAACAAAATCTCCTTATTTTGATCTTGCTGTTAAATACGGGTTGTCTCTTGATTTTCACCCTTTCATAAAAGTAGAAGGTATTCCTGCAAAAGATTTCCGTAAACAAAAAGTTGATATTGCCGCTTTCACTGCAGTAGTTTTTACCAGTAGAAACGCTATTGATCATTTTTTTCGCATTTGTGAAGAGATGAAAATTACAGTATCTCAGGACACTAAATATTTTTGCATCACAGAATCTGTGGCCCTTTATTTACAGAAATTTATTTTATACAGAAAGCGTAAAGTTTTTTACGGAGCAGATGGACTTAATAAGAGTTTGTTTGATGTAATCAATAAACACAAGGATAACGAAAGATTCCTTTACCCATGTTCTGAATCTTTTGATAGCGAGATTACCAACTGGCTGAAGAGTCACAATTGTGAATACGCAACACCTGTATTATACAAGATTGTTAGCAATGATATTCGAGAAGTAGTAGAAAGAGGCTACGATATCATTTGTTTTTTTACACCAGGAGGCATTAAAAGTTTAATTGAAAATTTCCCCAAATTCAAGCAAAACGGCACTACATTGGCTGCTTTTGGCGCTAACACATTTAAGGCTGCAGAAGAAGCAGGACTTGTACTCGATATCAAAGCACCAATGCCACAATCTCCAAGCATGGTGAGTGCACTTGAGGTATACTTGAAGTCACTACCTAAAAAATAATCAACGATTATAACTGAAACAACACTGGCATGCAATCGAATGAATTTACCAACGAGCTGATTCATGAGAGCAGCCCTTACCTACAGCAACATGCTCATAATCCAGTACAATGGTATCCATGGGGTGATAAAGCTTTGCAATTGTCAAAAGCATTGGACAAGCCAATTTTGGTTAGCATTGGATATTCCGCTTGTCATTGGTGTCATGTAATGGAACGTGAAAGTTTCGAAGACATTCAAACTGCTGCTGCGATGAATGAATTTTTCATCAATATCAAAATTGATCGAGAGGAACGTCCGGACTTAGATAATATTTACATGGAAGCTGTACAAATCCTTACAGGAAGTGGGGGCTGGCCGCTGAATGTATTTCTAACTCCCGAAGGGTTGCCTTTTTATGGGGGTACTTATTTTCCACCTGAAACAAAATACAGTAGGCCTTCCTGGAAAGATGTACTTTTTTTTATTCATGATACTTGGATAAACAGAAAGCAAGATGTGGTAGTACAAGCAAATAAGCTAACTACTCAAATCAATTCAATCTCTGAGTCTTTTAAAAATAATATCAGCATTCCGAAGGAGAAAGAGATCACCACTAGTTTTTCAGATGATTTCTTTCTACAACTTAGAAATAAAATTATGGATCAAGCTGATTCAAAATTTGGAGGCTTTGGAAAGGCACCGAAATTTCCTCAAAGTTTTTCTGTGAGATTTTTACTGATGTACAGCCATTTTTATAAAGATGAAATTGCTAAAGAACATGCTTTGTTCTCTCTTACTGCTTTATTGAATGGAGGTATCAATGACCAACTGGAAGGAGGTTTTGCCAGGTACAGTACGGACGATCAATGGCTTGCGCCTCATTTCGAAAAAATGCTTTATGATAATGCATTGATAACAGACGCACTTTGCGATGCATACAAAATATCGGGAAATGAAATATTTAAGAAGGGTATTGAAAAAACACTAACATTCTGTTTTGATGTGATGCAAAATAAAGTAGGGGGTTATTATGCTGCTTTGGATGCCGATAGCGAAGGGGAGGAAGGAAAGTACTACATATGGCAACAAGAAGAAATTGAAAGTATTCTCCAAGAAGATGCTGCATTTTTTTGTAAATATTATGGAGTTGAAAAAAAAGGTAATTGGGAGCACACTAATATACTTCATGTAAAAACGCCACTAGCTACATTTGCAGAACAGGAGAAATTGAATCCTGATGCATGTAAATTAAGGTTGGAAAATGCAATCACTAAACTATTGGAAGTAAGAAATAAACGCATTGCACCTGAAATTGATGACAAAATCATTTTAAGTTGGAATGCTTTATTACTTCATACTTTTTGTAATGCCGCAGCTACATTACAAAATAAATTGTTCATGGATAAAGCAGTTGAGCTATATGAATTTATCATGAATCATTTTACTGATGACGGTATTATTTTTTTTCATACATACAAAAAAGGGGAGAAAAAGCATTTGGCTTTTCTGGATGATTATGCTTACTTAATTAAGGCTTGTATTGCTCTTCAGGAAATTACAGGAAATGAAAAATATATCGAAAAAGCAAAATTGTTATCCGAGTTTGTACTGGAAAATTTCAAGACAACAACTGGTACACTTTTTTACTACACAGGAATCAACCAAACAGATGTGATTATCCGTAAAATTGAAATTTACGATAGTGCCCTTCCTTCCGGAAATAGCGTAATGGCCGAAAATTTAATTTACTTATCAAAAATTTTCGAAAAAAATGAATGGGAGGAGCTTGCTCAATCTATGTTATTAGCCGTAAAGCCATATACAGAAAAATATCCGGCTACATTTGCCGTTTGGGCTTCAACTATACTAAAACAGTATAAGGGTTTGAAGGAAATTGTGGTTACAGGGCACGATTGCCAGCAACTAAGAGCGGAAGTTTTGAAATATTATACACCTAATATGGTATTTCAAAGCTCCAATGTGGAAAAAAAATATCCATTGTTGAAAAGTAAAGAATACAAAAATCATGGTTTGATATATGTTTGCGAAAATTTTTCATGTGCTGAACCTATAGATAACATTAAAGATTTTGAAAAGATCATGATTTGCTAAATAACCTTCAATTTTAAATCAAACATTGATTTAAATGATATTTTAGAAAATTTGGAAAACGTCTATCAAAAAACAAAAATTTATCGCATCAGCATTAAAAAATTATTTCGTTTTAACATTTTTATAAACAATAATTAAATAATTTGGCCGTTTATTGAAAATAGGTTCGATTTTTGTTATTAAAATTTAACTAAAAGTCGTCCTTAATTTTAATTTTGAATTAAAATTATCATTACATTTGCCAATACCCACAAAGTACACAAAATGAGTAATCGGTTATTTATCTTGATAGCTCTAGCCGCTATCACCTTAAACTCCAGCAGCTGTAAAATGCTTGGAGGCAAAAACAAGTCAGGCAAAGCATTGCCAAATGACGGTCAGTTGCATGGAGTATCTCCCGATGCCAGATGGACACCTACCAGACCTCCGGGAATGGTTTATGTTCCAGCAGGCACTTTCCACATGGGACCCAGCGATGAAGATGTCAACTATTCATATACTGCAAGAAACAAGTCTGTTTCAATTAGTGGTTTTTGGATGGATGCAACCGAAATCACCAACAACGAATACCGTCAGTTTACCAATTGGGTACGTGACTCTACAGCTGCGAAGCTAATGGGTTATGTAAAACAAGGTACAGATGGTAACGAATATGTTGACTGGAAAAAAGCCAGCACCATCAAATGGGGCGATAAATCTACTATCGAGAAAATCGATGCGATTATCGTTACTCCAGATAACCGCATTTTTGGAAAGAAAGAATTAGATGCTTCTAAAATTGTATATCAATCTGAAATTTTTGATTACAAAGCTGCTGCTTCAAACAGAGATGTGACTATTCCTCGTTCTGCTTTTATCGTTAAAACAAAAGTTCCTGTATATCCAGATTCACTATGTTGGGTAAGAGATTTCTCTTATTCATATAATGAGCCAATGGCAAAAAAATACTTCAATCACCCTGCATATGGTAATTATCCAGTAGTTGGGGTAAATTGGAAACAAGCTACTGCATTCTGCGAATGGCGTACACATTATATGAATTCGTTTCTTGAGTCTAAGAAAAAAGCTCCTGAATCTGATTTCAGATTACCAACTGAAGCACAATGGGAATATGCTGCAAGAGGTGGTCGTTCTCAATCACCATATCCTTGGGGAGGTCCTTATTTAAGAAACAAAAAAGGATGCTTGTTGGCAAACTTCAAACCGGGTCGTGGAAATTATCCTGAAGATGGCGGTTTCTATACTGTAAGAGCTGATGCCTATTGGCCAAATGACTTTGGATTATACAATATGGCGGGTAATGTTGCAGAGTGGACATCATCATTATATTATGAAGGTGGATACAACTTTCAACATGATATGAATCCTGATATTCGTTGGAACGCTAAAGATTCAGATCCTCCAAGAATGAAGCGTAAAGTAACTCGTGGTGGTAGTTGGAAAGATGTAGGACATTTTTTACAAACAAGCACTCGTGCATATGAATACCAAGACACTTCAAAATCCTATATCGGTTTCCGTTGTGTATTAGATTTACCTGCAACAGCAGTAAGACGCAGATAAAATACCCTTCTTATTCGAATAAATTCTAGTAAAAATTATTGAAAAAATAACCCACTCCTAAGCAAAAGCTTGGAGTGGGTATTCTAATAAATTTGCAATCATTTTAAAAACAATAAACCTTAAAAATTAAAAAACATGTCTTCAGTAAAAATCGATCCCAAAGTTAGTAAATGGATGGACGTAGCCGTATCACTTGCTGCTGCAGTTGTAATCTTCGGAGCTCTTCAAAAAATTCTCCACACACCTATTGCAGATTTATTCTTAAAAATTGGTCTTTACACCGAAGCCGCAATCTTCTTTATGTATGGTGTTATTTATATAAAAGCTCCTCTTGTAGTAGACCATGCGCATGCTGGTCCTTCAAAGTCTGCTAATCCAATGGAAGCAATGGATAAAATGATGAAAGAAGCTGATATTACTCCAGCTAATTTAAAGAAATTAAGCGAAGGATTCCAGAAATTAGGAACTACTGTTGCTGGTATTTCTGATGTTAGCGATGTAGTTAAATCTACTAGTGATTTCGGTGCAAAAACAAAAGAAGCAACAGCTGCTATTGGTTCAATGTCTGCTGCATTCACAGCTAGTGCTACAACAATGGGTTCGTTTAACAACGCTGCAGAATCTGCAAAAGGATTCCATGAGCAAGTTCAGGTGTTGACAAAGAATCTAGGTTCATTAAATACTATTTATGAATTGGAATTAAAAGATAGCAACAATCACTTAAAAGCACTTAATAACTTCTATGGCAAATTAGCTGAAGCTAGTAATGCTATGACTAGCAGTGTAGAAGATGCTAATAAAGTAAAAGATCAAATTGCTGCATTAGCCGGTAACCTAAGCAAATTGAATGCTGTTTACGGAAATATGTTAAATGCAATGCAAGGCGGTAAATAATCTAACGATTATTTTGCTTTGAAAAATACACCAAACAATATTCATAAAAATAATTAATACAACAAGTTATGGCTTTACCCGCAGAGCCCCGGCAGAAGATGATCAACCTGATGTACCTTGTATTAACGGCCCTTTTGGCGTTAAACGTTTCATCAGAGATCTTAAACTCCTTCAAGGTGGTAGACAAAAGTTTGATGACTTCAAACGACAATTTAAAAAATGCAAATAACACGCTTTATGCTTCTTTGGATGCTAAATTAAAAGATCCAATGACTGCTGAAAAAGCAAAGCCGTGGAATGAAAAAGCATTACAAGCTCAAAAATTAGCTGCTGATTTAAACAAATACATCGAACAACTTAAAGTTGATTTGAAACTTGAAGCAGGAGAACATGAAGTTGAAGTAGATGGCAAAAAAGTAATGCAATTCAAAGAAGATGATTTGGAAGCAGCCACTAGATTATTCGGTCACGAAGAAGGTGGTAAAAACAAAGGTCCTGAATTTGAAGCTAAGCTTAAAAAATTCAGAGCTGATATGTTAGCTATCGATCCTGAAATTAAAAAAGAATTCGACAAAACTTTTCCTGTTGACTCAGAGTATAAAACTGTTGGTCAAGATGGAAAAGAAAAAGATTTCACTTTTGCTTACTTCCATATGACACCTACTGTTGCTGCTCTTACCTTGTTAAGTAAGTTCCAAAACAACGTAAAAAAT
>CALPIT020000095.1 GCA_943323705.2 Streptomyces griseus | reverse complement strand
TATCAAAGCACTAAGTCCAAATGGAATATTTATAATTTCATTATTTTTTATCTGAGCATCTGCACCGTTTAAAGAACAATTGACAAATCCATTTTGAATTTTATTGTTCAATAATTTAAAATCTTCGGCCGTACCCGTCATCGACCTTATACTGCCTATTATTCTGTTATTGCTAATGGTGAGCTTAGCAGGCATAACTCCGCTATAAGAATAAATCGATCCATTATTCAAAGTATCATTATTAATAACAAAATTATTTCCTGAAAACAGCCCCACACTTCCGATATCAATTTTATTATTTACAAAACTTACTGCAGAAGAATTGAACACTTTCAACGCATCATTGCCAATCCCATTAAATATATTATTAGAAATAGAAACTCCTGTCACTTGAAACATTGAAAGCGCACCATTGTATGCATCGGGCGGGAAAGCATAAAAACTACCCAAATCAAAAGGAGTGGAGTGACTTCCACTTGGGTAAATATATCCAGAAAAACGGTTATTAGAAATTATAGCATTGAATGACTGTGCTAATCTTAAGAAACTATAATTATCAAATGCTGAGCTGCTTATATTATTTCTTGTGAATACTAAAGAATCTGAAGACAATAACTTAATCATATCATAGAACAATCCACATGAATTACCAGTATAATTAAACTTATTTGCAGTAATCGTAGTAGCATTGGAAAATTCAGCAGTGATGAAGTTTAATGTGTTTTGGAAATTAGAAAATTGATTGCCTTCTATTTTAGTTCCTTTCCAAAATTTGATAAATAATGAGGATTCTAAGAAAATATTATTCTGTACCAAAAGACCTGACTTTACGACGGCATTGTTTGCTAATGATATTTTTTTATTGATAACATTTTGAATCAAGCTGATATTTTCAGCATGACCAGACAAAATCTCAAGTGCATCCAAATTACAACCAACAAAACTTATGTTTTGAGGATTTGATTTCAATATGATATTTTTCAAACCATTGTTGCGTTTAATTTTAATGTTTCTGAAACTAACACTGGAGGACCCTTCTAAAATTAGGGTATAGTCACTGTTTGCATTGACCGCTTCATAAACTAAACTTGTAGTAGAAACATCTCCATTTTCAGATTCGAAACTTATAAAATTTATGGGAGAACTCCCTGAAATATTTAGCAATCTTATATGTTCATTATAATTCCCTGGCCTTACTTTAAAAATAACAGGACAAGACACACCGGCAAAATTCAACGCATTGGCGGCAGCAGTGAATGTCGGAAAATTTGCATTAATCCCACCGATATAATATTCTCCACACAATGGAGCAATCACATTAGTTCTAATAGCTTTATCATTAGACAACCGACAATCAGATCCATTATTGGGATTTGAAACTGTCGCTACAAAATCATATGCCTGACCTGCAAGAATATCAAAATTTCCAAGTGTTACAATTATGCTTTCTTCAGGCTGTAGACTACCTGACCAACTAAATGTAGGCTGATCAACATTATTAACTTTCCAATTTATTGTAGCGGAATTAATTTCAGTACTACCCTGATTTCTTAGAATTATCTTAATAGGTTGAATGCCTTGTGAAATAGGAGCATCCAATCCTGTAAACCCATCGATTCCGATGTCTCCGGCACATGCAAAAAACTCTTTGGCTCCTATATCCGGAATAGCTCCTCTGTTCAAACCTTCAATATCTGTTGTAATCCCTGTTATGGCAACACCTTTATTATTAAGCTTTGATTGCGCAGGAGTCGGATCATTTTCGCTTACAAAATAAGGATTAGCATTAACTCCATTGGATTCTAGATTAGAAGTGCTTTTAAAAACATCATAACTAGAGATATTATTACCTCTATAATAAAAGGGTATAACACCATTACTGAACAAATCATTATAATCACAAACCGATGAATTCAAGATCGAATCGATATATATTGAATAGCCTCCACCACTATTATAAAAAATATTATTCTTAATGATATTGCTTGAATCATTCTTAATCTTTATGCTAATGCTTGCAGCCTGATCTGTTGAACCTACACTTACTGTGTTAAAATAAATTTTATTTTCACTGCCCGAAAGAATCATACCTGTTTGTGCTTGTTCAGATTCATTTCCCTTTATGAAATTATTGTAGCAGTTAATCTGTTCTCCTCCAACTTCAATTCCAGTAAAAGAACCCTGACAGAAAAGTCTGTTATTGTATATAGACCCAGTATTTCCAATTGCTTTAATCAAAGTAGCATTTTCATAATTGGAATTGAAAACATTTCCGTAAATCTTTGCTCCAAACTCGAAATCAGCAATAACAAAACTGCTATCAAAAATATTATTTGAAACCTCTGCCGAAGCTGTATTCAAAATCAAGTTAAGTGCACCAAACTTAAAATGGTTGTTTTTTATTTTTATAATTCCAGGTCCAGAATTAAAAGACTCTATGCCTCCGAATATGTCGTTTTGCTGAATAATACAATCATCCGGAATGAGACCATTTGAATAAAAATTACCGTTGACAACATTTTTCTGTATTAATATATTTATATTCTCTGTAAGCCCTATATTTCCATACAAACTTGAATTCCTAATTTCAAGTTGAGATCCATAAAGAAAATTTGCAGATGAATAAAATTGCAATGAGATGGATGAGCTATCAATCAAAATATTATTGCTTGAATTACCTAAAATCATTGACATTAACCTATAATCTATTGGCATAGGCATTTCAATATCTGGGCTCCAAACAACAGCTGCTGTATCCTTAATTATTTTTAAATTGCTGGATGTATCAATCTTCATGTATAAAGTCGGCATAACCAAGCTACTGTTAACAATACTTGTATATTTATTTTCATTAAAGAGAGTCGAGTCTGAGAACTTGAGATTGAAAGCCATTACATTTTCAGATGGTGTGCCGTTTTCAATAGTGCTAACACTTATTAAATTTTCTTTCAATAAAGTTCGGGGGCAATTTTCAATACTTATGAATGGTATTTGACCTTGGTAAGTAGTCGAGTTTCTTTCTATAATGCTATTTCTCCAGTATTTAAACTCGTTAAACGTACTCAACTGATTATTGCGAATTACCAAACCACTTCCATAAACAGAATTGATAAGTTTTATTGGCTGAGTTATAATATTACTATCAAAAACAAGGTGGTTAGCGTTCGCATTTCCGTCTATTGACTCTAAAGCACATTTGTTGAAAGAAATACGGTGAACGTTACCTCTCATCGATATAGAAATGCCAAATGGACGACGAATACTCACATTTTTGAAGTTAATAAATTGAGCACTATCTAGCAATAATGTGTAATCATTAGAAGGATTACTCAAGTCGTAAATCATACTAGTATTATTCGCTACTCCCGACTCAGATTCAAATGTGATGGTGTTCACTTCACTTGAGCCTGCAATCTTATTTATTACTACCTGTTCAGGGTAAACACCAGCTCTTATTTTAAATGTAACGGCACAGCTAATTCCGGCTATATTCAAAGCAGTCGCAGCCTCTGCAATATTTTGATAATTTGGATTAGTACCTCCTATTGTGTAAATACCACAAAGTGATGCTGCAATATTTGACTTTTTAATAGAATCATTTTGATGTTTACAATCTTCAATATTATTGAGCAATTGAGTATTAGCCGACAATGAATATAAAGTCCCTCCCTGAAACAAATAATCACCAATCGTGATAGTATCCGAAGCTCCAGAGTTCAAATTCCCATTCCAATTGTAAACAGGTTGGTCAACACCATTTACAGCCCACTGAATCTGAATTCCGGAAAGATTATTAATACCATGGTTTCTTAAAATAACCTTTATAGGTTGTACGCCTTCATTTATTGGCGTGTTCAATTCAAAAAATCCATCCAAACCTCCATCATTATCGCAAAGTTCAAATTCCTTGGCACTCCTATCGGGCTGAACACCTCTGATTAAACTATCTATATCCTTATTGATACCAGAAATTATAGTTGCACTGTTGTTCAATCTTACATGAGTGGGTGTAAGATTTACTGAAGAAAAATAATAAGGATTCAAATTCAGTCCATTGGCCTCCTGACTACTCAAATTTTTGAAAAGATCGAAACTATTTCTGTTTGCATTTAAAAAAAAGAATGGATTTAAACCGCTTGAATAATAATCGTTATAGTCCATTGTCGAATTCAAGAGATTGGTTTCTATATATCCGGCATAACCACCACCCGTATTCGAGAAAACATTGTTTTTGATTTGATGCCCAATACCATTAATCATTTCAAAGGCTTTACCCTTGGACGGATCAATTGATCTGATTAGAACATTATTATAATAAACTTCATTATTTTTTGCTTGCAAAGAGATTCCTTTTTGGATGCCTAATCCATTGGCCGATGAAATAAAATTATTATAAATACGAATATTTTCAGCGAGTGAGATGATACCTGCTGCATTATCAAATCCAAGAATTCGGTTATTCAAAACTTGGCCAGCATTTCCTGATAAACTTAATGCATCAACTCCTGCAGGTACATTGGTAATTGTGTTGTTGGAGATCTCTGCATTTGGACTTTCTAAAGTTACATTGACATTTACACTTTCCATAGTGTTTCCTGAAACACTTGCACTATCACCATTAAGAGAGACTTGTACAGTTCCCGATAATATTGAATTCCCGTCAATCTGGAGATTTGTAGAAATACCTCCTGTGACATTGCCAATGATTGTATTTTCAGTTACCGTAAGATTGGTTGTATTTCCTGTTGAAATTCCCGAATTAAAAACATTTTGACTAACCGATGCGTCATTTACATTATTTAGGTTTGCGTAACCTGAATCGAAAAAATTGTCAATAAAAACAACATCACTTGCATTATTCACATTAATGGCGCTTCCATAATTTACACGAACAATATTACTATCTATGACCAACCCATTTATTCCATCAATAAAAATGGCAGAAGGAGCAGATCCACAACCAACAGAAAGGTAGTTTATAGAAACGGTGTTTGTTGAAATAGAAATAGGATTGGATTGAATCACCTTAAGAAATGATGAAATATTAAAACTACAATCACCTCTGGCCGTCATTGAATTTCCTCTAACAGTCGACGAATCAGACAATATTACATTAACAGCATAAATATCAGAATTGAAAGCAGAGCTAGGCAAAATATTTAAGATGTTGTTATTTATAAGAGCTCCTACACTTGATTCTACTCTAAACGCTTCTTTAGAACCTTCTAAACTGAATTTATTTGATAACAAAATTGGATGACTCCACGATTTAATGTTTACAGTGTTTAATAATCTATTCCCTGTGAAAACAAGATTATTACCATTAGTATTATTAACCAGAAATACGCTGTCGGTTATCATATTGTTTTCAAAAGTCAAATCATGAGAAGACTGATTTTCCGTTTTCAATTTACCAAGCAAACAATGCCTGAAAGAGATGTCGTGGCTATTATCCGTCAATCTGATATTTTTGACACCCCCAGCTCTTTGAATCCCGATTTTTTCAAAACTCAAAAAAGATGAGCCTTTATACCATAAGGTATAATCATTGAAAGGGTTGAATGTAGTATAATATATTTTTGTGTTTGAAGAATCACCATTCTCACTGATAAAGCTAATTTTCTTTGTTGCAGAAGCGCCGGGAATTGAATTAAAACGTATTTGTTCATTATATAAACCTGGTTTCACAATGAAAGTTACCGGACATAAAACACCTGCAATATTAATGGCGTTTGCTACTTCAGAAAAATTAAAAAAATCTGAAGCAACTCCACCTAGAGTGTAAGTACCGCAAAATGAAGCGTAAACAGATTTTAATGTAGTATCATTTTGGGAATTTAAATCAGAATTTTGGTTTACTGATGTAATCCAAGCCTTTATCTCATTTCTTTTTCCAGCATCAAAATAATATTGCCCTATAACAACATCCGAACTGTTTTGCCCAAATGTCAAACTACCCGTCCATTGATATTCACTTTGAACAACACCATTTACCGACCATCTGATTGAAGCATTATTAACTGGCTCTATCCCAAAATTGGCTAATGAAACTTTTACGGAATAAGATCCTTCCTGAAAAGGCATCTGTGGAGAGCTAACGGACAATAAACCAGCATCGCGACTGAGTGGCGAATAAATTCTCACATTGTCTATAGCCCAAAAACCAGCATCTGAATCAGCTTGCCAGGTAAACCTAACTCTCGCGTTTGAAACGCCTCCTGCAATTGATGAAATATCATAAAGCTTACGTTGCGTTTCAGATGAAGAATCTGTGTAATTATCAATAATAATCCAGTTAAGTCCATTATATATTTCCAATTTTCCAACACTGCCGTTTCCTCCTGCAAATACCTGATCAAAACTCAGTAAACAATTTGGACTTATTGATCCATCAAATGCTCTGCTTTGCAAAACAACTTTTTCTGGGAGTCCATTGTTGCTACTGAGCCTACTATCAAAAACGGCCACATTACCAAACATTGGAAAAGGTAAATTACGTTCTAGCGGCGATTCAAAATTCCATAAATCCTCGGCGGTTCCAATTAAATTCTGGTTAATCCAACCATTTGGGGCTATTGATCCAGTTGTAGAAGAAAAATCCTCGTTTAAAATATAAACTTGTGCATGCAAACTAAAGCTGATCATCAACACAGCAATAAAAGGGCATATTAGCGAAAGTAATTTTTTCATAAATTATTTGAAATTTTGGACAAAACAATTGAACACAGGCCTATTTGACCTATCATATGTATAACTAAAGCTGTGGAGAGGATTGGCGCTTGACAGGAATTGGAGTTGAATTGGATTTGCAATGTAAACAAGAAATTTCAAATATGAACAAAGTCAAATACTGAATTAAGTTCTGTGTATAAATATGTATTATTTGTGAATTGAACACTTTTTTAGGAAAAGTACAAGGATGTCTGCTGAAAACTTTTACCATGCACCACTTTATATCGAATATTCCCATCTTTAAAAGGCTTTGTTGTAAAAGGACAAAAACTCAGACCAATAACTATTTTTCAATCTAGCTTTTTGTATTGTCAATAATGTCTTTCATTATTATTAATTTAAATTTTTTACTTATTAATAGTTTCAATGTATAACATTTCTACCTGCTTCCTCGCCCATGGCGTTTTTCTAAGAAAGTAAAGCTTGACTTTATACTTGGATTAGAACTAAAACAATTAATTCTCATTCTATGTGATAGCTCCTCCCATCTGTAATTAATCTGTAAAAAGTTACTCCATAGTAACACTATTCAAAGGATTCTTATGTTGCTGAGACATTTTTCTAATTTTAATCAACCAATAATTTTATAATTTAGCATTTATAAAATTCAATCACCCCCTTAACCACATTTTCTCTACTTTTGCCCAAAATTTTCACTTTATTAAAATGAGTCCCATCAAATCCTTTTCAGTCATTATTTTGTTGATTTCATTAATTAAAATCGACAATATAAAAGCACAATCAATATCACATTATTACCATTCCAATAAAAACATTGCGGGTGATGCTGCAGTTTCCGGACAAGCAAGCAACATAGATGTAGTGTATCATCATTTCAATTGGAGAATTCATCCCGATTCACCATCGGCAACAGCTCCTGTAAAATACCTGAAAGGGAATGTATTGACCAGATTCACCACCAAATTGGCGAATGTATCTGTGATTACTTTCGATTTCAATAATGTTTACATCATCGATTCTGTGGTTTATCGTAAAGTGAAATTACCAACAACCAGTATCACCTGGCCGACTACAAAAATCATTCAATTAACATTACCATCGCCTATTGTCAACATAGGTACATTAGATTCAATCGCCATTTTTTATAAAGGCACATCTCCTGCAGCCAGCGGCCAAGCACTTGGCTTTCAAAAAGGCGGAACCTCTACTAACAATTATGTTTATACGCTTTCAGAATCCTACGAAGACCGCGATTGGTGGCCTTGTAAACAAGACATGACAGACAAAATAGATTCACTAGATATGACCATCAGCGTGCCCAATGGCTTTTGGGTTGCGGCTAATGGCGCCATGACTGACTCCAGCATTTCAGGCACCAACCGGACTTTCAAATTCAAACACAGATACCCAATCGCCTCTTATCTCGTTGCCATTGGAGTTGCCAAATATGTGAAATACCAGAGAACACCGGTTGTCGTTAACGGCACGAGCGTTCCGGTTATTTACAATTTGTTTCCCGGAAAAACAACAACCACTTACAATAGCATACTAACGGCGCTGGATAAAAGCAGTTTGGAGCTCACCGCATTGGGTGCCAAATACGGCGAATATCCTTTCAAAAAAGAAAAGCATGGTTATTACGAATTCGGTTTTGGTGGCGGTATGGAACACCAAACATTCTCAGGAATGGGTAGTTCGGCATTGACTAGCTGGTCTACCATTGCTCATGAACTAGCTCACCAATGGTTTGGCAATAAAGTAACCTGTGCCACCTGGGGAGACTTATGGTTAAATGAAGGTTTTGCTAGATACAATGAAATTGTTGCTGCTGAATTGGTGACTGGCTTAGGCAATCCAATTACCACTAGGGGAAGCATTAAAACCACTGCTGTAAACACCAATACCACTCCTATTTACATTACTGATTTCAGCACTTCAAATTCTATTTGGACGACCAACAACAACAGAGCGGTTTATGAGAGAGGCTGTATGGTAGTTTCTATGTTGAGAAAAATTTTAGGCGACACCAAGTTTTTTCAAGCATGTTACAATTATCTCAACGACCCCCTATTATCCTACAAAGCTGCAACAACAGCTGATGTGCAAAGACATTTCGAAGCACAATCAGGTAAAAGTCTCGCTGCATTTTTTAATGCTTGGATTTACAAAGAAGGAACGCCTGTTTATAAAGTCAACTGGAATACAACGGGTAATAATGTTATTCTGCAATTTACACAAACAAGAAATGCTGGAGCCACAGCAACTTATTTCCCTACACCAGTTGTCATCAAAGCG
>CALPIT020000094.1 GCA_943323705.2 Streptomyces griseus | reverse complement strand
TTTTCTGCTTCTTTGAAATATTCTTCATCAAACTTTTCTCTCAATTCATAGAGACCAAAATAGGCTCCATTGATGTATACTGAAACGGGTCGATAGGTTGAATAGTAATTCTTTGTTTCTTTACAAAGTGCTTTTACACCACAGGCATCTTTATAAGGATACTTTAAAAATTGATTGCTTCCATTTCTTAAATACAATCTACTGTATTTGTTTCTCCATGGTTTGTCTGGGAATAAAGGATAGTTGACACTGCCGCCTCCCAAAACTGAGTTGTCTAATTCTAGTCGAAATGAGTGCTGCGGATTGGATCTACTACCGCCAGCGCCTCCATCCATTTGTATGGCAGAAGGTTGAGAAAAAACCAAAGATCTGTCGGTATTAAAATATTCTGCATAAGCGGGCTTTTCCCAATCTGTTTGCCAATTGTCAAAAATACCAGTGCTGCCATATAAATTGTTGTTGTCTGTTATAACTGAAAGTACCGGCGTTGTGTGGTTTACGGCAATCAAATAACTGGCTGCCTTCAATGGACTCGTAAGCATGGTGTCGCAAAATACTCTTGCCTTCAAAACTTTTGACGAGCTGATACTAATATTATTGCCATTGTAAATAGTGGAATTCAAATTGGGGTCACTTCCGTCTAATGTATATCTTATGGTAGAAGTCATGGTGTTAGGATTGGTGAGCATCACATTGAATCCTCCACTGTACAAGCCGGAAGCTTTTGAAAACACGGGCGGTTGAAGATATTGGTTGAATTGTATAGAAGTATTGTTGGTATTAGAAGGAGTTGGCGTATTGAAGAAAACAATTTCATTTGCTCCGTCTTGTTTGCAACCTTTACTGTCATCTGCATTGATACAATTCACAATGAGTTGACTGATTAAGTTTTGATTGTTGTTATAGAGATAAACCGTTTCTCCGGAACTGTTTAATGAAAAATTTGTATGAAAGTTCAGGCTTGAATTCAAAGGAGAAAAAGTGCCAGTTATCTGTTCGGCTACTGTGCTGCTGAAACTAAAATCAAGATAGGTGTATGTTGTTGCTGGATCTGTACTCGCAACATCAAATGAAAGTGTGTTAATAGGTCCTGCTGATAATCCGGCTGCGATTAATTCATCTGCTCTTATCAGTATTTGATGTCTTGCAGACCAATACCAGTTTCCATAAGGTGCAGGGTAATCATAAAGCCCATTGTTAATGGTGCCCGTGCCAATAACACGATCATTTAATTTGATATTAGGTCGCTGTTGTACAGGTGCTCCATTATTGTAGTCACAGGCATCGTCAGAATTGTCTACATAAGAATAAATGGTTGAATAGAATGGAGTAGCTGTTTGATTGAAAATAGAATTTGTCGTATACCCATTTGCGTTATACGAACAGATATTTATGATAATATTGGAGCTGCCATCCCAGTTATAAGGATTTGTCATCGTGTGGGTGTTCCATCCGATTACAGGTGTATATGTGTTTGCAATAAGAGTAGATTGAAATCCACTAATAGGTTTTCTGTCTTTGCTACTACAGTAAACAACTTTATATTGATGTGGTGGTAATTTGTAATTAGGAAATATCCATTTACGGGGATTGACATTGTCATCGGTTAATGAATAATTGACCAGATTCACTGTGTCTACTCCAGAATTATACAATTCAATCCAGTCGTTATATTCATTCTCTTCGTCTGCAATGGTTGAAAAATTCCTGTTACTGCCCTCGTTAATTACTACCTGTGCACTCAATTTACCACAGCACAACAATAGCAAGATGAAAAGTGAAAACTGTTTCATTAATTTATATAACCCCATGATTTAAATTTAACCTGTTTATTGAGCTAGTGAAATTAATCTATTTTATGATAGGTTTTAAGAACATACACTGAATTATAATTGCGTAAATATGGCTAATTTATTAAAATTACAGGTTGGATTTCAAATTTATATTTCTCTATCTTTGGCTCGATTAAAAAAACTGAATTATGACATTATTGGAAAAGTTCAACAACGACGGTTTTCTGGTTATCGAAAATTTTTATACTCCTGAGCAATGTGATGCTGTGATGCAGCGTGGTGAGGAATTGGCTGCTGGTTATAATTTCGATGGACATCCATCAGTGTTTCAAACCAATGAACAAACAAGAACTTCTGATGATTATTTTATGAATTCAGGTGGCAATATTTCTTTTTTCTTTGAGAAAGATGCTTTTGATGAAAATGGCAAATTGAAAAATGATCTTTTTCATTCTCTGAATAAAGTTGGACACGCACTTCATGATCTCGATCCTGTTTTTGATGCTTTCTCTCGTTCACCTCAGTTGAAGGAACTTTCAACTGAATTGAATTTGAACAATCATGTTATCATTCAAAGCATGCTGATTTTGAAACATGCCAAAATTGGTGGTGTAGTGGATGTGCATCAAGATGCCGCATTTTTATATACAGAACCTCATTCTTGTATTGGATTGTGGTTTGCATTGGAAGATGCTACAATTGAAAATGGTTGTATGTGGGCAAAACCCGGTGGTCATCAAACTTCACTACGTTCTTGGTTTCGTAAAAAAGAAACAGGTGGAACCGAGATGCATATATTCGATCCGGAGCCATTGTCAACGGAAGACATGATTCCAATGGAAGTAAAAAAAGGGGCTTGCATTGTGTTACATGGATTATTGCCACATTATAGCTTACCAAATACAAGTGGTAAATCCCGACAAGCTTATGCGATTCATACTATCGATCGCCATGCAAAATATCCAGAAGAAAATTGGCTGAGTCGCGATATGTCAACTCTCGAAGGGTTTAATTAATCGGGTGAATTTAAAATTTAAAAGTAAAAAAGGGAATCAACGATTTTTGACTTTAAAATTTTGACTTAACAATTAACAAATGAACATTTTATATTCTTGTCCTTATTGGGGAAGTGAATCTTTAAGTCCTGAAATCTTTATCAATAAAGCAATTGGTGATGGTTATAATGGAGTAGAATTATTGTTGCAGCCACCCGATGCAATGACTGATCAATTTATGACAGCAATTGATGTTGCCAAAAATATAAACAGCGATTTTTATTTTATCGCGTTGCAATTGGTATTTCCTGCAAAAGAATCGGTGTCTGATTATATCAAAAAAATGGAGCATAATTTAGCTTCCATCTCCTCACTGAATCCTTTATTTATCAATTCTCATACCGGAAAAGATTATTATAGTTTCGACGACAATTGCAGAGTGATTGAAGCCTCCATGAATTTCAGTGCTAAAAATAATATTCGCATTTTACATGAAACCCATCGCTCGAGATTTACTTTTCATACAGCAACCTTATTGCCATATCTTCAAAAATTCCCTGAACTAGAACTCACAGGCGATTTATCACATTTTTGTGTAGTTTCCGAATCTATGTTGGAAGATCAGGAAGAAATTCTGGAGAAAATTTTCCCTCACATCTCTCATTTGCATGCTCGAGTAGGATATGAGCAAGGGCCTCAGGTGAATGACCCAAAAGCCCCTGAATGGAATGCGCATGTAAACAGATTTGTAAACTGGTGGGAAAAGATTATTGAATTGAAACAAAAGGCTGGTCAGCAGGTATTTACGATAACACCTGAATTTGGGCCTATTCCTTATATGCCAGTAATGCCTTTCACACAAGAGCCAATAAGTTTGCAATGGGAAAATAATTTATTTATCAAGAATGTATTGCAAAACAAATTTTAATCTCCACCCACCGTTAAAACGGTGGGCTAAAATAAAATGTAGGAGGAATTAAAATCTTTCAAAATATATAGGTCTATTATTTGTATTATTTGCCCACGGTTTCAACCGTGGGAGAAAATATCATTTTTTCCTCCACCCAGCGTTGAAACGGTGTGCTAAAATAAAATGAAGGTGGAATTAAAATCTTTCAAAATATATAGGTCTAGTATTTGTATTATTTGCCCACGGTTTCAACCGTGGGAGTAATCCCAATGCATCTAAGTTAAAGGCCTAATTCAATCAAAACCCTCTCTTTTTTATTGCATCTCGTAACCAAATATTCTCCCAATCGGTTTCATTTACCCCTAAAACCTCACTACCTTTGCGGTCAAATTTTTTGTGATGCTCGATACTATTGAATCTGCACTAGAAGACATTCGTAATGGCAAACTACTTATCGTGGTTGATGACGAAGACCGTGAAAACGAAGGCGATTTTGTAACAGCAGCAGCCAACGTTACACCGGAAGTTATCAATTTTATGAGTACACATGGACGAGGTTTGATCTGCGCTTCTATTACAGAAGAACGTTGCGCCGAATTGAACTTACAACCAATGGTAAGTGATAATACCTCTCTTCATGAAACCGCTTTTACGGTAAGTGTAGATTTAATCGGACAAGGTTGTACTACAGGAATTTCAGCTCACGACAGGGCTAAAACCATTCAGGCTTTAGTCAATAAAGATACTAGGCCGGAAGACCTTGGCAGGCCTGGACATATATTCCCATTGAAGGCAAAAAGAGGTGGTGTGCTGAGAAGAGCAGGTCATACAGAAGCAACAATTGACATTGCAAAACTTGCTGGTTTCGAACCCGCAGGCGCGCTTGTTGAAATTATGAACGAAGATGGCTCAATGGCTAGATTGCCTGAATTGATAGAAATAGCTAAAAAATTCGACCTTAAAATAATATCCATAAAAGATTTAATTGCCTACAGATTAGAGAAAGAAACGCTAATTAAAGAAGAGGTAAAAGTTGCTATGCCAACAATCTATGGTGATTTTGAATTGATTGCATTTACGCAACTGAATACCGGAGAAACCCATCTCGCGCTAAAAAAAGGAAATTGGCAACATGATGAGCCTGTTATGGTAAGGGTTCATAGCAGCTGCATGACTGGAGATATTCTCGGTTCTTTAAGATGTGATTGTGGCGACCAGTTGCACCACGCCATGCAGATGATTGAAAAAGAAGGGAAAGGTCTCATCCTTTATATGAATCAAGAGGGCAGAGGAATCGGTCTCATCAATAAATTAAAAGCATATAAATTACAGGAACAAGGTTTCGATACAGTAGAAGCCAATATCAAATTGGGTTTTGGAATGGACGAAAGAGACTATGGCATCGGCGCTCAAATATTACGTCAGTTAGGAATTACTAAAATGATGCTGATTACCAACAATCCTAAAAAAAGAGTAGGTATTCTTGGTTATGGTTTGGAAGTAATTAAAACACTCCCCATTGAAATCATACCCAACATTCATAATGAAAAATACCTGTTTACGAAACGAGATAAACTAGGTCATGAAATTCTGAAAGGACATTAATCTTCTTCAGGCTTTTTAGCTGGCATGCTGTTAAGCCTGTCTTCTTCGGCAATTTTCTTCCGACTTTTGAAAATGTCGGAAATCTTATTGATGTCTTTACGATAAGAGAGCTGTAAACCAGAACGATTTCTTTGATTGAAAGTAAAATCAATACTACTTTTGTTGAAACCCACAACCCGCACCGTTCCATCTTTATTAATCAACCACTCAATAGTAATGTCTGGCGTTAACAAACCTTTCTGCTGAACATAGTTAGGGTTGTTGTAATCTAAATTTCCACCTACAAGTACAATTAATCTGTTGTTGAGTAAAATCTTCAATCCTGCTCTGATATTGGCTTGCAGCAATGAAGCGCTTTTCTGCAAATCCAAAGTAGGGTTGATGTCGATGTAAGTTGACAAAATACCTTTTGTCGCTTTTTCTAATTCCTTATTGAAGAAATTGGTCAATAAATTACTAATCACACCACCGATGGTACTTGTGATCAAAGTACTGGCATTGCCTTGGGTGAGGAAATTCTGATTGCTCGTAATAAATGTGTTAAACAGAAGTAAACTGGCTACTTGCTTGTTCATTTCATTTTCATCGTTTTTAAAATCTGCCAATCTTTTGGTAATGATATCATCTCTTTTAGCATCACTTTTTTCAGGCAATTCAAAATCAAAAGTTACATTGGGATTTTGTAAAATTCCATTTAGATGTGAAATGATGGTTACATCTTCTTTTTGTTTAAAACCTCCAGAACTAGACAGACTGCTGATGTCAACATTTTTAGCGAGGTACTCTGCATCAATATCAATAATCGCCTGATAAGGGTCGCCGTTCCAAGTAAGGGTACCTCGGTTGAGGGTAAAGGGCTTTTTCAAAAAGGTTTGAAAATTAAAAGTGTATTCTCCTTTTGTAAGTTTATAAGTTCCCAAAATGGAAAGCGGCTCTATGTTACCTACTCTGATGCTGATTACGCCATTGCCTTGTCCCTTAATGATATCACCTGTTTCCTCATCTAAAATCACATCTACTTTACAAGCAGGATTTGCATTTACTTTTAGATTAACAACAATATTGGCAATGTCCGAAGTTTTGACTTCTTCCATTTTTTTACCAAACTGAACAAAATTGATATAATCAATCTTATTACTTTCTTTTCCGTCTGTTGTTGGAATGTAAATATGGCTGCTATCTACTTCATTGGGAGCGCCATCAATATTCATCTGTAAATTACTCAAAGGACCATTAATACTCATGTTCGCTCTTCCAATCACATTCCCATAAAACTGCGAATTGTCGTTTTTATTTGTATTCAACAAGGCCATTTTCGAAGTTTGTAATTCAAGCTTGTCGAAATAGAAATTGTCAAATAGTTTGTGCTGTATTTTACCATTGATAACAGCTGAATTATTCAGCGAATCTTTAATCTGAACCAAAGAAAGATCTATCAGATCCTTTTCAAATTTTATGGTTTGGTTGTTCAGAAAATAACGGCATTGGGTAAAATCTACTTTCATGGAACCACGTTTGATATTAACGGTTCCGGTTAAATATTGATGCTTGTCATTTCCCGACAACACCAAATGAGATACAGCATCGCCTTCGATTGTGCTAAACACATCATTCAAATAGGGTTCGAGAATAGACAGGTTAATTTTGTCTCCGTCAAGTGCGGTATAGAGCTGGTTGGCACCAGAGTCTTTGTAATTATAATTTCCGTTGATTGAAAACACATTCGCAGTGTCATTGCTTTTTACTTGATAGGTAATGAGGCCTGTTTGTGTATTGGCGGAACTGTTGAGGTCGATATTGCCTATGTATTTGTCTTCCAATTTTAAACTATCGGCTTTTCCTTTGAATTGTAATGAGGTTTTTCCCAATGGATCGGATATAATCGCAGTGCCTGAAAGTTTACCTTTTACTGACGGGTCTGTGAATGCGAAAGGCACGAAATCTTCAAGGTTAACATCAGTTAGTTTGGCAATCAAATGTGATTGGTTGGTAATTTCATCAAGTTCAGATTCAATTTCAATTTTTTGATTGTTGTTAATGATTGCTACATCATTTGCGGTTATATAATTTTTTCTGATGGTCAATTCGCCATCTTTATTCAATAACCATTTTTCATCGTTTATGATGAACGAAGAAGGATAAAAATGAATTTTCGCACCATCTGAAAATGTTTGTACACTAGCATTTAAATCGGCATTGTTCAAAGTTTCTGTTGCACTAGTTTTCAAATGGATTTCTGTAATATCATTATTGGAAATCAATTGAAGTTTGGTATCGGGAAGATGGATACTGTCTGATATGGCAATGTCTCCAATAGATACGTCGGTATTTAGTGTATCCTCGCTTCCAGTTCCTGTTATGATGATATTACTGAACTTTTTTTCTTTGTAGCCAAACTCCGGAATGTCTCCGTTAATATGCAATTCGTTATTGGCAAGATTAAGGTGGCCGCTGATTGAGGCATTATTTCCACCACTTAATTTACGATCAAATAACTGCAGGTAGGGCTCAACGTTATTGGTTTTCAACCGAAACGCAAAATCCTGATTGTTGAGTTTGTATTCTGGTTTGTTAATGTAAGTAGGATAGTATTTACTCAGAAATAATTTGAATGCGTCAGGTAATTCCAAGATTTTATATTCGCCTTCGATTTCGGCTTCAAGTTCGTCGGTATTTAACAACAATGATTTTTGATTGCCTTTTTTTGAAGAACTTAATGTAAGTGTGTGAAAGGATAGTGGCGTGTTGTCGTTCAATAATGCAGCATCATAAATTTTGGCTTCACCTAAAAAATTATCAATATTGTTGCCTGTAAAATTCAGCGCAAACTTTCCGCTAAGGTTTAAATTCTGGTCTGTTAATTTGATCTTTTTTAAATTGGCATGTTCTACATCTGCATTCAGTTTAAAGGCGATTTCGTCGCCTGTTAAAGTGAGTAATCCATCAAGATGCTTGATCACAAGATTTGAATCGTTGATGCTCAATTGCCCGTCAAAACGATTGTTTTCAAAATTACCATTGGCTTTAATCTCTTTGAAATTATAACCATTGAATTCAATCTGTGGAATATATCCGATAAAATTAGCTTTCAGGTTTTTTAAGTCAAAACCACGGCCTACAAGCTTTCCATTCATTGAAATATATCCAACTTGTTTACTGTCTGTGAAATCGCCAAGGTTGAATCTGTTGGTAATCAAATTGCCACTATAAGATGGGATTTCATTATCAGGCAGCTTGATATTGATATCAGATATGATACTTCCCAGATCGGTGTTGATGATGCCTTTGGCGACAAAGTTTTTTACATATCCAGTAAAATTTCCTTTGAAATAAATATCGCCAAGTTTATCAAGTCGAGGTTGTGTGATGTTTTTTATTTCAGGAAATACTAAGGCGATTTCATTGTATTGAGTATTGCTGCCTTCAGAATTGAAATTGATAAACACATTATCGATGTCTGGTAATTCTCTAATGCCAATGCTGCCGCGTAAAAATGTATTGCCACAACTGATGTTCATTTTTTTCACTTCGAAATTCGAAACTGTACCTTTCGCATTTCCATTGACATTAAAAGTTCGTTTCCATGATCTCACTTCCGGGGCAAACATGGCGATATCTTCACTGCTTACTTTACTGTTTTTTAATTGGCAATCAATCCGAACATTGGTAACAAATTCGTTCATGTCATCAAAAAAGTCATCATAATGCA